>CAKOFP010000029.1 GCA_933226995.1 Candidatus Nitrosopolaris rasttigaisensis
CTTCTAGAAGGTGTTGACATGAAACACATTTCTCCTGTAACAACGATTCATGATCAACACTCAGCCCGCAGTTACGGCATGTCATGCCAGCAGTATGATAATGTAATGTTGTATTACAGCTTTTACATTGCATTTATAATATCACCAATTCATTTCCTTCAATTCTCTTTGAGCCATACAGTAATATATATGAACCCAGGTTCGATGGTTGTAATATTATGATGATGTTATGTTGAAACCGTCACGAATTACGATTTTTACGTCATAATGACTTAAAATGCTTCGTAAAAACCACGTTTTAGATATAGCCGCTGAATAGGTAGGACAATCACCACTTGTTTGAGAAACCCTCCTTACAAAGGAATTCAATGTTGTCTTTGAATTCACTAAAACTAATATTTGGTACTTTAAGTGATAAATACCCATAATATAATTCGCCTCTCTCTTTATTCCATAAAGAAGAATCACTTTTAGACGTCCGTATCTACCATGTTGTAGTGATAGTGTATAATATGTTAGATGTTTCGTGTATAATAATTGCAGCCTTTGCAAGTTGTCTTTGCGCTGAGACCTCATCGTGATGTGAATAGCATAGATGGTAAAGATAAAGTCTGTTTATCAGGAGAATTATCAAGCATCCAAAACTGTCAAAAAAAATTATTATTATGAGATGTAACAGTGTGCTGGGCTATCAATATATGTCTCAAGGAGAAACATATTCATCAGCTATGCTCTCCATCTGGTTGTTGATCTTTGAAGAGATTTTTCCGACTATTGTCAAATAATTAACACTTCAGTGTTAAGACAAAACTCACGGGATAGTTTTATAGTACGGAAGTGCTTATCATTTAATGTCTTCTGCGGAGACAATTTATCATCCTCTGTCAAAAAATAATATTCTACATGATGATCGGAACAATTCACGGATCAAAAAAATAGATTTCTTATTATGTAATTCATGCCTTTGGTGCGCATCGTCTCTTAACTTAAGATGCAGTTTTATTGTCGTTCAATGTCCTTCATGTAAGGAAAATGCAATAGAATGGATACCAATTTCTGCAAACGATGCTTACTCATTTGATTATAATCCAGTAACCGGAGTGATTCTTGAATTCTCAAATCGCAAAGATGGCTCAGAGGCACACTTATCGATCTAACGATCCACATTAGTACACAACTTGGCTAATTCGTACTCTTCCTGCTTTCTGACCGATGCTCCATCATCTTACAGTCTTTTTTCTTATCAACTTTGTTTAGAGAACTAGCTAGGTATGTGGAATTAAAATAGGAGGAAAAACAAAAGGATTACGCTCATACAGAACGCGAGGAAGGAACTCAACGAACAGAAATGTTAGCCGGAGTCCTAAAACATTATCATTATAAATTATCTATGTTATTAGATTCACGAACATGTCGACCCTGCTAACGTGATTTTAGAACAAGATACCCATGTAAAAAATATTCAATATCACTTATTTGGAGCCTAGAAAAATCGGAACAAAATGATACACCTGCAAAGACACGTCCTTTATTCTGCATCTATTCAATCTGAAGATATAACCAGGCAGTTTAGACTGCCAATATCTAGCAAGAGATATCTTGCAATTTAAATCCAAGACAGTGATGACTAAGATTACCGATGGGATTGAATCAGAAATTCCGTGTAAAGCCAGGAAAAACAACAAGAAAGTTGAAGTTAAAGGATTGGGATCCTAACTATGATGCAGACAAAAGAAAAGAAGATGTTGAGAGTGAGTTGGCTCATTTTTCTGGTCGAATGTCCGAATTACAATACAAGCTCTTTGCAGCTAATAACCACTCTCTTGTGATTATACTGCAAGGAGTTGATGCTTCTGGGAAGGATGGAACAATTCGTCACGTAATGGGAGCATTAAACCCTCAAAGTTGCTATGTAAAGTCATTTAAAGTTCCAACTGAAGAAGAACTTTCGCATGATTATCTCTGGCGTGTTCACATGGCAGCTCCTCCAAAAGGTCAAATAGCGATTTTTAATCGCTCTCATTACGAAGATGTCATTGAAGTTCGTGTTCGTAATTTGGTTCCGAAGAATGAGTTGACTCCAAGATATAGACAAATCAATGATTTTGAAAGATACCTATCAGAGAATCATGTGACAATATTAAAATTCTTTTTGCATATTAGCAAAGATGAGCAGAAAAAAAGAATCAAAGAGAGAGTAATGGATCCAACGAAACACTGGAAGGTATCAGAAGGTGATCTTCTGATCAGGAAATATTGGGATAAGTATACCGAATCTTATGAACAAGCTCTGAGCAGGTGTAGTACCCACTGGGCACCATGGTATATTATCCCCGCAAATTTAAAGTGGTTCCGTAATTGGGCGGTCGCTCAAATCATCGTCAATACATTAGACCAAATGAAATTAAAATATCCACAACCTAGAATAGATGTTTCTAAATTTGCATAATATAGATGGTTAACCTACATGGAGATTGAATAGGTAGAAGCTGCAAAAGAATGTTGCAAATTGCTGATTAACAGGTCTTCCTATCTTTCGGTCTTTCCTACTATTAGTATCGCTGAGATACTTGTCAGAAATATTTTCATGAAGTAAATCTCGAAGTTAGACCAGATATATTCTTTTAAGCTTTATAATTTTTGCGCACGGAAGAACATCATAGTGTCTGCAAGAGTTAAGAAAATAACTCAGCTCCACAGCCAGAATAACCTAAAGAGCATATTGTGAACAGCCTTTATTTTTTCTTAAATCTGCTGGCCTTTTATGCTAACAACAACTCCAGTGACCCCCTTTTTTGTCGCTCCACGAATACTACCGGCCTTTGTAAATTTAATAGCGTTGTCCAAACTGCTTGATTAATCCCGCCTTTATCTGCTTGTACAAAGATGTCTTGTCCCGAGTCTGCTAATTGTAATTTTGGATCGTTATCTTTGCTTTCTTTAGCAATCTGGTTTTTGCAGTCTGCAATGGCATTGAGTATCATCTCATTTAGATTGAATAATTCTTTGTTTAGACCTAGTGATTTACTTTCGATCCTTGTACTATTTTCTCATTACGTAATTAATTATCACGAGGAGCTGTTGTCTTGTTCGTCTACCTTGTTTAGAGTCTTTTTTCTTTTGGTACTCGTTCCAATCTCTCGTGTGCCTGAAGATATTATCTCAATCAGTTTGGCTTTCTTATTTGAGTCTGGTTTAGGTCTAAGAAGTCTTCCCAGTCTCTGAATAAATTCCCTACCGCTCCCAGTTCCGCTGACAATTATACCCAATTCTGCATCTGGAACGTCAACTCCTTCATCTAAAACCTTGGATGTTACTAATGCATTGTATCTTCCTTCTCTGAAACCGCTTAAGGCATCCTGCCTCTCTCCCTTGCTGGATTTATGAGTTATAAATGGTATCAGAAATCTATCAGATATCTCAAATACTAATTTGTTATGCTGAGTAAATATTATTGTCTTCAGACCCTTGTTTTCTGAAAGGATTTTCATTAATTCTTCTATTTTAGATCTGCTATTTAGCGCAATGTACATGGCTTTATTTCTTGCAAGAATTGCTTCTCTTGCAGTAGCGTTTCTTCCAGACATCATTATCAATCTGCGGAAGGCTCCGGTGTAGTTCATTCTTAATCCTAGCTTCTTCAGAGCTACTTGATACACACCAAAGTTTTTTTTGTATTCCTGAACCTCTTCTGGCATCATCTCTACCTGCCTCCTTTCTATTTCATAAGAAGCAAGATGTTTATCTCTCGCAAGATCGCCCGCATGGGCACGAAATACTATACCACCGCCAACCAGTCTTGGGAAATCTTTATGTAAATTATCTTCCCTTTCAATTGTAGCGGTTAATCCCAATCTGAAAGGAGAGGCAAACCGTTCCGCTATTGACCTATAACCGGGTGCAGCCAAATGGTGTAATTCATCAAAAATAATCAAGGAAAATTTGTTACCAAGACTTGCTGCTCGTATATATGCTGAATCGTATGTGGTCACCGTTATAGCTTGAATATCATCTGATCCTCCACCCAAATTTCCAATCTGCATGTAAGGAAAATACTTTGAAAGAACAGAGGTCCATTGATCCATAAGATCAATTGTTGGCACTATCACTATAGAGGCAGAGTTTACCATTTCTATTGCTTTCACACCAATAACAGTCTTCCCTGCGCCTGTTGGTAATACCACACTTCCTCTCTTAGCTGCTTTAGCCCAGTTATCAAGCGCCTTCTTTTGATAGTCTCTTAAAGATATATGCTGAGAATTAGTTTCATCTATTGAAATATTTGGAGATGGAATGAGATCTAAAACTTTATTATCATCATATTCTATATCGCTTCGTTTCAGATACTCTATAATATTTTGGTAATCTAAACCCTCTGCCCTTAATGAATGTGTTCTCGGATCAACTGACGCAAAAGGTATGTAAGCGTTGCCTGTTATCAAAATGGTACCATTATCATATCTTAGCGCGACTTTGGACACAATAACGTAGTGGAGTTGCTGCTATGTAAAGGGATATCGACTAGCCCGCAATGTAAACGTAGATGCTTCATTATTTCTCATATTC
>CAKOFP010000030.1 GCA_933226995.1 Candidatus Nitrosopolaris rasttigaisensis
ATCACTATATTGCCATTGATCGTAGAGACATTACAAAGCGATGAATTCTTGAAAGGTTCATAGAAAGCCTGTTAAATGTTCAGGGACTAGGCTGAATTTCCAATAGATCGCTTGATTGTTCATGCCTGGAGGCAATTACATCTTTAGCATCTGTTTTTGTGGTCTTGGATAATTCACATTTGAACACGTCTAAATCTGCTGTTTATTTGACACGATGGTATCTTATAGTGTTACCGCATAGTTTTTGGAAGGAGGGATTCTTTGATATCTTTGTCATCTATCAGAGTGTCTATAATTTTCTTACGCTCTTTCAGAGAGCGCTCATCGTCAGAGACTTCCAGTGAATCAATGGCTTTAAGTTTCCAATAATTCGTATGTGCATTTTCAATTATCTTTTGAGCATCATAAATAATTTTTCCGTACGCGGTAAGAAAATACTTCCCGTTTCTTCTCTTAATTAGACCAGCTCTTATTAGCCTAGAGGTCCGTGTATAATATTGCTTACGGGTCAATTTAGTTTTGTGTTGTAGCGAATTGCTATCGGGGCTGGTCAGAGCAATAGTCTTGAACACAAGCAAAGATTTGTCATCAGAAATTGCGCTAAGGGTCCCTGCATGTGAATCCGACGGCACTGTACCGATTACGGTGTATTTTACTCTATATAAATTACTTGTCCTATATCTGATATCTTGCCATTTATTAGGAAATTATCGATTACGGCAACAAATCTGAAAAAGTTAAAACAATAAGGATCGAGATCTTGACGATGCCAGAGCAAGTGTCTTTTTCATACTATTATGCGTCTATCTGTACGATTTCTGCTTCCTGCGTCGAGCACCTGGTCCTCCGAATTTTTTCGACTCGCTCTGTCTGGGATCGCCTGCCAGCAGATGTCTATCGTATTCAGCAATTTTTTTTCGAATTTCTTCACGTACGCTCTTTGTCAATGGATGGTCTTTTGGGTCCCTACCACCTTTTCCCTCGCCCGTTAGCGCTCTGGAAATTGCAACGGCACAGGCGAACGCTTGTCCCATGAATCCTCCACCTTGGACTTTTACACTGATATCAACTTTATTTCTCAGCTCGCCTAAAAGGTTGAGAGGAGTTAATACCAATTCCTTAGCAATCTGTGGTTCTATTAGTTCGGCCGGGATATTATTGATTCTCACCCTGCCATTGCCCTTTGATATTGTAGCCACGGCTCGACACGTCTTTCTTTGGCCTGGATAAAGGTCTGTTTTACTAACCACCAAGCATCTCTCCCCTCCATCCAATCTCCTTCGCTACATCGCCTATTGTAATGTAGTACGACGCTGGCTTCGTAATTTTTGAGTCTTCGAAGAATTCCAATTTAGAGTCTTTAAACTGATCGGGAACGCCGATATAAACTCTCAATCGCTTAAAGGCTTCGACACCGCTGGTCTTCCGTTTTGGCACCATTCCCCTTACCATCTTTGTCAGTATTCTATCTGGTCTTCGAGGATGGAATGGTCCATGTATTGGATTTGTTGCAGAATTGATTTCAAGATGCTCCTTGTAGAGTTCGATTGTCTTATATCTATGTCCTGATAGCATCGCTTTCTCTGCATTTACAATCGTGACTCTATTTCCTTGTAGAAGCAATTTAGAAACATGAGAGCACATTCTACCTGCAATACACCCAGCCCCGTTAACTACTAGCGCGCGTTGTTCAGTTTTCGATGACAGGGGCTCTGATTTGTGGTAAGATTTTTTTAATCCCTCTTGTTCAGCCAATTATTCGCACTCCTCTGCCGTCCGGATATCTGTCTATCAATTCGTTAAGGGTTATAACTTTCCCGCCGACATCGGTGATCTTCTTTGCAGCCATTTCTGAAATAGAAAATGCGCAAACTGTCAACTTGTGATCCATTTCTCCAGATCCTAGAACTTTGCCAGGCACAACAATGACTTCGTCATTTTTGGTGACAGATGACAATCGGGAGATATTGACCTCTCTTCTAATTGATCTAGCTTTAGAAATCTCATGTTCGAGGGACCTCCAAATCGAGTTTTTATTCTTCTTAAAAGCTTTACGTAAAGTCCATACTATGTTACCGACTAAACTGTTAGCTAACATTATGACTATTCCGTCGGTTATCCGGAATCCCCAAATAAATCTACCTAGCTACCTTTGGCTCAAGAGATCGCACGACATGATTAAAGCTCTTTAATTTCGTGTTCAACTTTTCCAGAGCCGCACCGACTGTTTCCTCTGCTGTCAACGCTCCGTTTGTTTCAATTGTAAGAATTGACTCGCTGTCATCCTTTCCATCTTTGACAATAGCCGCTGAAGTTGGCTGCCATTTTGCATGATCCTTCCCCACCCCTAACCTTGCGTATGCTTCGAATTTGAGCTTCTGAGCTGGTGCGAGAACAACTATGGGGATATCTTTGCTAACTGGCTTTACAAGCTCATCTTCAGATAAAAGTTCACCGGAAGTGACGATTTTCGTCTTTTCCATTGCTTCGGAGTCCAATACGAGTAACACTCTACACTTTGAACACCCTAAAGTACTTTTACACTCGCAATCTTGAGGCATTACAAATCGATCCAATCCTGTTCGTAAGGGGATAAGTCCTAGTCTGTGAGCCACAGCTTCATCGTGCATTACAGATGAATTCTCGAGGATTACAACATCGTCAATGGCCAACGTGGGAACCTCGCATATAGCCATTCTTCTAATGGCGTTTATATATTGTCTAGAAATATTGTTAAATTTAATCACAATCCTCTCATCTGTTCTCTCAAGAACTTCGGCAGAAATGGAAGTCAATCTCTATTTCAGACTTTGATCAAGGCGTCCTTAAAAATCTACCGAAGGCAGTAAATTTTCTGAAGCCTTACTGAAGGCTCGCGTGCTATGACGGCACAACCGACCCCTATTTGTAGCCTGGACAAAGTTTATGCATTGGAGAGCATTCCTACGTCTTCGTTAGTTAGCCTTCGTCGAGAAATGCTGAGGATGAGGCTATTGTAAACTAGATGCAACGATGTGATTGTGTTATTCTTAAGTAACACAGATAATTCTAGATCTAAATCAGGTCAACAGCGAGAACAACATTAGGAGGTGCGCCAGATGCGATCTTTATTTCGAATCTCCCCAGACTGCAGACCAATCATAAACTAAGGAAGATTCACAGATGTAGACTCTGAATCACTGACATGCAGATATATATATTTCAGAAAGAACTGCTTTACAGGGCAAATGGTCGAAAGTAAAATTACTACTGTACGTTTAACGTTAGACGGGAATAAATTTGAGATTCTTGTCAAACCCGATCCTGCTCTAGAGTATAAACTTGGCAAAAGAACGGATCTATCAGGCGTACTTATATCTGATGAAATATATTCTGATGCTAATAAAGGTTCTAGAGCGGCGAGTGAAAAATTAGCAAAGTACTTTAAGACAACTAATCCGATGGATGTTGCCTCGCAAATACTCTCCAGGGGTGACCTCAGTCTCACTACAGACCAGCGTCGAAAAATGGTTGAGGAGAAGAAGAGACAAATTATTCAGTATATAAGCAAAAGTTT
Source organism: Candidatus Nitrosopolaris rasttigaisensis (assembly GCA_933226995.1). GTDB lineage: Archaea > Thermoproteota > Nitrososphaeria > Nitrososphaerales > Nitrososphaeraceae > Nitrosopolaris > Nitrosopolaris rasttigaisensis. The sequence goes on from CAKOFP010000030.1 coordinate 3,557, forward strand.
TGTAGATCCTAAGACGCATATACCGCATCCGGTTATGAGAATCGAAAGTGCAATGAGTGATGTGAGACTTACAGTTGACCCCTTCAAGCCGGCTGAGGACCAAGCAAAAAACGTAGTTGACGCTCTTAGAAGGATTTTGCCGCTGAAGTCAGAGAACTTATTACTCACTGTAACTATTCCCGTTCAATTTTCGGCACAATCTTATAACTTATTGAAAACCACATCTAAATTTAAGGATGAGCAGTGGCTCGCAGACGGCTCTTTACGGGTTATATTAGAAATAAATGCCGGAATGAGGAGTTCTTTACTGGATAGGATAGGATCTGTATCGAAGGGGACAGCTCAGGTAAAGGAAGAGTAAAGTGGATAGGAGATGGGCTTCGACACTTAAAATATAAGTCTGTCTTATTCACCCAGGGATAGAGACAAAAAATGAAAATAGAGCTTTTAACTGATAGGGCCCCAATTGAAGGGGTGAATTGTTAAAGCATGCAGGAAATTAGAAGGAAGTACGTCGTTCCTGGTGACCGAATCATTGAAGGGAATTTCCGGCCTTTATTTAACGTAATCAAGGCAGGCAATTCTATCATTTCCACGAGGATCGGGATTGCGGAAGCAGGGAGAGAAGGTGTCAAAGTTATACCATTGTCTGGTATATACATTCCTCGAGTAAATGATATCGTAATAGGCAAGATAATGAATCATTCTTCCTTGTCGTGGGATGTTGACATCAACTCTTGCTTCTCTGCTCACCTACCTGCGCAAGACGTATTTGGGAGAGACTTTTCTCC
>CAKOFP010000031.1 GCA_933226995.1 Candidatus Nitrosopolaris rasttigaisensis
AAGTCTAGGTGATTTTTCTTGAGTTTATATGTTGTTTGCAATTTTCCCCATCTGTAAACAAAATGTTTACAACTGTTTACAAAATCCGCGAACCGAACATTTTAAGATAAAATCGCGGATTGAATGCGTTTTGTATTGGTCGTGCACACACAATTAACAAGAGCTTGCAACGGTGTATACTGGCGATTAGATAATTTCTTGGCTATCGGTACATCCTTCTAAATCACTGATAGGCTCACTCCCCTTTCTCTCTGCCGAGTTTTTGGATAATCATACGCTAGCGGCAACGAAAACAAGTCATTTTGTAGCCTTTGTTAATCTAAGGTACGGCTGCTAAATAATATACTCTAGCAAGGACTGATACCGGTTCTCAGATTACCTCATCTGGAAGTGCTACCCAGCAGGACCATCACTTCCCAACATATTCATCTCCAAAATATTAAGAATTATCAGATTAATTTTAGACTCGGACCTTTTAGCATACACGTTCTGGACAAAAAAGAGTTGGAAGTGAAAGCAAATAATTTTATACACAACTTACCAAAAATAGACACCAAAGTGACATATGTATGTGGACTAACTAGATTGGAATATTGCACTATGCCGTCACATACGAACAATTCTTTCATATGTAGTGGTCAAAATATTCCGTGTGAAGAACATAGAAGTGGTTTTTGATCGCGATGAAAAGAGCCCCCCGAATCGAAAATAAAGTCATATCAACTATTAAGGTTAACGTGCTATACTTTGCCCAAGTACGAGAGGCTACTGGCATACGGGAGGAGAAAGTAATGTTGGTAAAGGACTCAACCGTAGACAACCTAATTTCAAAAATCAAGGAGAATCACCCCAGGATTCTGCGGCTCAACGAAAATATTCAGTTAGCTGTAAATTGCAATATAGGTGGCAAGAATTTGTCTTTGAAGGAAGGGGATCAAATTGCAGTCTTCCCACCGGTAGCTGGAGGGTAATAGTAGTCTTGTGTGTGGAATTTAAAGACAAACAGAGTCATGCGAAAAGGATCACGGCCTCAAAGATACTGCCACATAAAATCCTAAATTCAGTGAATGATAAGAATGCTGGAGCTACTGCTATATTCTTTGGAACTGTTCGAGAGCATAGTGATATGGGCAAGATCATAGGGATGACCTATGAATCATATTTAGAAATGGCCGAGGACAGAATGAAAAGGATCGAAAGCAGTATCTCACGCAAATGGAACATCAAAAGAGTCAAAATGATTCATAGGGTAGGAGACCTTTCAGTAGGGGACGTGAGTATAGCAGTGGCAGTTTCGGCGCCTCACAGATCCGAGGCATTTAGTGCATGCCGTTACGCGATTGAAAAAATAAAACGTGAAGTTCCGATCTGGAAGAAGGAAAGGATTGTTGGAGGGAAAGAGAGATGGGTAAAAGGGCTAGATTCTAGAAAATACGGAGAATGACGAGCAAACCAGGTCCTAGCAGATCAGGAATGTTTGTGATTCTCTAAAACTTCAAAGGCATGATTGATACCTGGAAATAAGGAATCCAAAGATTCTGAGACTCCCTTTACATTCCCGGGTAGATTCACTATTATTGTCTTTGATCGAACACCCGCTACACCTCTTGATAGCATCGAAGAAGGTGTCCTCCGTTGACCATGAGCTCGGAGAATCTCTGCTACGCCCAGAAGGTTTTTCTCCAATATGTTCGAAGTTGCATCGGGAGTGACGTCACGTGAACCAATGCCTGTCCCGCCGCTAGTTAAAACCAGATCTACCTTCAATTCATCGCACAACATTGTCAGCTCTGTTTTAATAGTCCCAACACTGTCAGGAACCACTTTATAATATGTTACATCGAAGCCCTCTTTTTTTAACCGGTCCACAAGAAGTTTCCCAGATCGGTCTTGTCTCTTGCGTCGAGAATCACTTGTCACGAGCACTCCTGCTCTTAGCTTTCTGTCTTGGATTTGGTACATTTGTTTGAGCCCCCCCTCTTTTTTTATGACTCTTATCGATTCTATAGAAATCGAATCGTCAACAGACTTTAGCATGTCATAGATTGTCAATGCCGCTACCGCAGCAGAGGTTAGAGCTTCCATTTCGACGCCAGTTTTCCATATACTTTTTACTTGTGTTATAACTTTGACGGATTCTGTTCCAATCGTTACGCTTACTTTTACATCATCTATCGGAATTGGATGACAATATGGTATCAAATCTGAAGTCCGCTTCGCAGCCATCGTTGCCGACAAAGACGCCGCATCGACGATGTTACCCTTGGGCGATTTTCCCTCTTTAATCAAGCGAATGGTTTGTTTACTCATAGTTACATTAGCTTCCGCAATAGCTGCGCGCAATGTATCTGGCTTATTGCTGACGTCGATCATCCCCATTTGGGTTGGGTTCAATGGATAATGACCAACACAAATTGGACAATATTAAATGTAGAGCTAAATCAGAGGGTACCACAGTGCTTGTCTCATTTTTCTTAATTCTTGCTAGCTGAGATTGATATTAAGAACTCGAAACTATTGCCGATGGAGAGAAACCGGATTTCGCTGAGTTACCATGTATGAAGAGATAGCTTTCATAAAACGGCCCTACCCCGTATCTATAGGTGCAATTTTCTTGCTGCGTAGAATTCTTTAAGCTTGCTTAATGCCATTATGAATAATAGCACTACTCCTACAGCTATTAGTGCTTGGATTGATGACATAATTAACTTATCAGATCTTTCTCCTCCTTTAAACAAGAGTTGTACTGAGGGTACAAGAGTTACGAGAAATGCTGCGACTGCTAATACCATTAGCCAGATTATGGTAATAAATACGATTAAAGCCGCCAGCCTCAAACAGCCCAAAATATGTACATGTATGAAATAAAAGGTTATTCATTATTGCCAATAAAGTTCAGAGAAGTTTCATAGTCAAGACAAGGAGTTTTAGAGTTGTAAATTGCATTGGCTGGGGGTACGCTGGGCATGGTAGGGGAAAAATCCAACTGGTGCATGATATTTCTCCTTTCAAAATTCGACTTTGAAAGATTCTTGCGGATTGGACAATAGGGATTTTGATCAAATATACTCAATATACCATCTATCTCTAATATGCCAGTAAACTTATATGACTTCTGGTATCACAGATATACTGAACATACCACAATGACTTCAACTATGAAGATCACAGAGGGGACTAAAAGAGCACTTCTGAAGATAGGCGCAGAGTATACAGTAAAAGACGGGAAAGAGAGGACCCTAGAAGCAGTTGTTAAATTGCTTATTGAAGAACACAAACGCAAAGGTAAGTGAACTGACGGACGTCAGTAGAGGTCCACCCACTCATTTTGGCATATATTCAGAGAAAGTGAAGCTGACATATCTGCATATTAGAATGCATCATTATGCATATTTCATTTCCTTTGACTAATTTATGAGCGGGTGCCGTAACTCTTTGATCCTTTCCAACGAAGAGTTGTATCTCCATCACGCAAGCAGCTGTTCAATCCAGGTTCAACCTTTAAGCCACGTGATTTCAGATTTGGTTTCAAAATATCCATGTCCGAGTCGGAAGATTGCCCGAATTCCAAGCTACCAAATCTCATTTCTATAAATACGCTTGTATACAGATTGTTTACAGATTTGGCGCTTTGTTTACAACCGTATACAATTCTGTAAACATGAGTGCGGATCCTAGATAGAACTAACCCGATTCTCACCCTGTCCGCGCGGATTATGTCATTTTCCGCTATGGATTGTATCATTTTGGACAAGCACCCACATATAGGCATCTAGTGTCATTCAGGTGCGAATCCGCACTAAATCCGCGCGAATTCACGCGAATACATAAAAGTCCGCGCTAATCCAAATCCCCCGTTTATCTACGGTTGAGTTACAGTGGTTTCCCACATTCACGCTAAGAAGGTCACGCAAGTGCCGTAATCTTCTTTACATGATGTTGATTCTTCTGTCTGGGTATTCTGTTATTCTTCTTTTTTCTTTGCTCAGGACTCTTCTTTTTCGTGTTGTGCGATACTCCAGATGCAATTTAAAAGCCATTCCATATCATCCGTTGCCCTATATACGAGGCATCTTCATACCTCTTTCATGATAGATCAGGGTATATTGCTATAATCAAAGAATTACTCAGGTCTTGGTGTATTTTTCCTATTACCTCTGCGTTCATGGAAAACACAAATAGCAAACTTGGGCCTGAGTCTAGTTCAGCCATTCTATTTTTACTCTTCCGTACATTCCTGCTGGAGAACTGAAATGACAGTCGGGATATACTTGAAAATTCAACCGAACTTAACCTACTTATCTAATTCTTTGAAAGAAGTAATATAGACGCAGTATAACCAGATAATAAGGACTACCATGAAGACTACCATGAACTAGGTCCTAAATTCTTCCCGGCCATGCAACGCCGGAAGCGATCGGCAGCTTTTTTCGCTTTGATCCTGGAACGAAATCACCCCTGATCTATCAGCTGATAAACCAAGCAATTCCATGTAAATGACTCGTCGCGTCAGTTAGAAGCCTACATAGAAAATATTCCAAGGTTAATTTTCGCAGGGAATTTAAATGACAAATGACTAGGAAAGTGACATGGCTAGAATAGTATCTCGTGATGGCAAAGATTTTTGTCTTGATTGCAATGAGTTCATAACAGACATTCGAGAGCATATGGAAACCCGCCATCAAGATCCAAATCAGACCTAGTTATCTCATTTTCTTGGATTCGATTGAATAAGGCGGGCCCGTCGGGATTCGAACCCGAGACAGCCGGATTTCTTCCCTAGGTTAAAAGTCCGGTACTCTACCTGGCTGAGCTACGGGCCCAGTTTAATCCTAGGCTCAGGCATCGTATAATTTATTTTTATACACTCGCTAAGGACATGGATGCAACTGGCGAGGCAAAACAATTTAAGTGCTTGCTTAAAAGCCTCCTTTGTGCGCCCGGGTAGTATAGAGATTGCTGATCATCAGTAGTCATAAAATCCGGTCCAGTATGGGGGACTGTCACTCCTTCGACCCGGGTTCGAATCCCGGCCCGGGCGCTGTATTCGCTTTTTTCATAACGGCTGGAATTCTATTCAGCTGCTGATATGCATATAATCAGCCAGACGCGCAAATATCTCGTCGCTACTTACCGCTAGGAATGATATTCTTCCTTTGTTATCTATCTCAGAATCAAGCCTCAAGCCATCGGTCGAGTACAACTTTCCTCCTGCTTCCTTTACAATTAGGTAAGCCGCTGCGAGATCCGTTGCACGAATTTTTCCGCGAATATCAATATAAGCATCTAAAAACCCTCTAGCAAGATAACACAATTCCAAGGCATTTGCTCCAAATTGTCTGATGTGAGTTACGTTTGAAATAACTTTGAGCAGGCTCATCATAACCCCAGAAGAGGCACCAGATAAATTCATACCTACCAGAATATCATCCAGATTGTCACTGTCAGCAAATTTGAATGACTTGCTTACCCGGATTTGACTGTTGTTCATAAACGCACCTCCCTGATCCGAAGCATGATAGAGATCACCTCGTGACAAGTCGATAATAGCGGCGTCCATTACCGATGTGAGTTTGACGTCTGTTGCATAAGCTAGAGAACAACAATAGAATGGTATTGCACGACTTGCATTAGTTGTTCCATCAATAGCATCCATGACCAAGTAACCATCATCCTCGCCGTCAATTGTACCTGATTCCTCTCCGACGATCGTAGGGTTAAAGTTGTGTTTCTTGACTATTTCCATCACTGCTGCTTCAGCAACAACATCGATTCTTCTGCTGATATCTCCCCCTGCACCTCTTCCCAATTTCTCATTGCCCTGTTTGGTTCCGACTAAACCCCTTGTTTGATAGTATACTTGGTTGCATGCTTCTTTAAGCAGGTCAAGTATATCCATGATCGAGTCTTCTCGCTTCGTTATTTGTCAAGAAAAAGGTAACTTGTTTTTAGTTGTATTAAAGAACCAATGATCCACCTACAGACGTCGCCATATCAAAAAATTGCATCAGACTGAAATCTCCTCTGTTTTTCTCTTCTTTTCTTTGATTATTCTATAAATCCAGAGTTTGGCCGCCAGGTACATGCTATAAAACAAGAATCTTGATTGCATACTCAATCAATCGATGAAATAGGTTATAAAGTTGTTGGAATTAATTAATTCCTACAACGACAACAATAACAAGAACAACAAGAACTAATACTTCCTGATTGACGGTAAATTTAACCAGTATCGATCGCGAACAGTTCCCTTTTTCAGGCGGGCAAAGATCCCGTCCGTGCTATATTGTGGGATTACTAATCTTTTAATAAATGTGATCAGTAATACGTACAACGTAATGTTGCACTCCCACCATAAATCACTCCCAAAGTTACGACCTACGCCTGCTTGAACCCTTGTTTAATGATAAAAACTGATTCAACAAACGGTGGGGACTTCTCTATAGCCAACTAGCGGTCTAAACTCGCAGAACTAAAACAGCACGCCATAATTTTAGAACACGATTTATTACAGATTAATCAAACATAGTGAATCAGGGCTCCAGAAATCACGAGCTAGTAAGCGCGTGCGAAAACTGCAATTTTGTTTGCAGGTCGTTTGCAATAAACACAATTGGATAACAAACCAGCTTCGAGCTGCTCATCAAAAGGAAGGACTCGCAAGTCGGCTCCCGTTTCTTCCTTTACTTTTGTCTCACAACTTTGGTCCCCACACCATCCTGTATAAATGAACCCACCTTTGCCATCAAGAATTGATTTGAAAGAATCGTAAGAGATCGCTTTCGACATATATTGTCTCAGGATTTCCTTAGTTCGAAGTAGAAGATTGGTTTGGATTTCATTCAAAATCGAACATACTGAATCTACCAATATTGAACAGTCGACCGTCGATTTCTGCATGGTATCTCTCCTAACAAGTTCCACTTGGCCATTCTCGATATCCCGTGGTCCTAGATTAATTCTAAGTGGAACTCCTTTGACCTCCCATTCATTGAATTTCCATCCCGAAGTATATTCGTCTCGCTCATCAACTATGACTCTTAG
>CAKOFP010000032.1 GCA_933226995.1 Candidatus Nitrosopolaris rasttigaisensis
AATTTATTATAGAAGAAAAATAAAGTCTCATCTAACGGTCATTTAATTACTATACAAGAGCGCGATCACCTTGAACGTTTTGATCGATTTCTGTTTGTTGTCCCGATGCTGCTTTGTTCAAGATTTCAATGGCCGCAAACTTATGCAAATATTCATTATTGTTCCCACATCTATAAGAGTACGTACATCTAGGGCAACCACTTTCGCCTTCACATGGGCATTCGATAAGTATTCTCAATGCCCTTCTTATCGCATTATCAAACCTCTCGTATAGAGCCCTACTCGCTCCATTCCCACCAATACTGCCATCATGGATGAAAATCAGACCAGAAGAGCCAAGAGATACTCCTCCCATATCTTGCGAAGCTCCTCCTGTTATCATACTACTTCCCTCTATGAGTACGTGCTCTGATGCATGATAGCCACTCATTTCTACATAATTTTCATCATTTGCATATTTGAGAATGTCTATTGGTTTTGGTGCTCTGAATACAAATCCTTTAGTAATGAATTCAAATTCAATAGGTTCTGAGAACATTACTTTCTTTCCTTGGGTCATTTCTTGTCCGATCTCGATATTGGCATATCCGACGACTTTCTTCTGAATTTTCAAGGAACAGTATTTTACCTCTATTCCAAATACTTTTTTTTGTTCGTAGATTTCAATAATACTTGGCCATTCGTCAACCATAGCCTTCGTATAATACTGATAATCAGCTGGAATAGATATTAGCTCCGCATAATATGGTTGTTCTGTCTGTTGAGCATCATAATGCAATTTCTTTACTTCATACCTCTTACCAGATAGAAAATATATTGCGTTTTGATGAAGCTCCTCAATTGCTTGTGGAAGTGATCGTTGTCCAACTATCCTTTTATTGAAGAATATATCTACTGTATTACCAATCCCTCTGATGCTATACTCATTTAGTTTTTCATATGCTTTCTTAAAGTTAGGTACAAAAAACTTTTCATCGCTTGATAATCTGATTAGATCTTTTGAAACAAGTTTTTGAATAGCATTGTTCACATTCCTGCTATTTTCATTGTGGAACTCATATTTGGAAATCGGTTTATCACAAGCCATTGCAAGTATTTGATATTCCAGTACAAAAGGATTTGAAGGATCGGTATATGCCTGCTCCTGATCAGCCAAGTAGTCATCAGGATGTGACCTGTAATACTGACTAATGGGGTCATTTCCTAGTGCTAGAAGCGCATAACCCTCTTGCCCTCGTCTTGCAGCTCTACCGAATCTTTGTGTCAGTCTGTTGATCGGGACAATGCTTGATATGATAGCATCAACATCACCGATATCAATTCCAAGTTCTAAAGTTGGTGTTGCAGAAATTGCCATCAATTTGCCTTCCTTAAATGACTGCTCAACTATTTTCCGAACAGAAGGTAAGAGTCCAGCTCGATGGACTTTACTTTTTATTCCCTGTCTAGATAAATAAAATGACAAAAGTTCTGACCCAAGATGTGAATTGCTAAATGCAATTGTTTTATGACCTCCTGAAGTTGTTCGCTTAACTAGGTCCAAAACCAAAGATCTATGGGAACGTAAGGACGGAAATAACATTACAAAATTAATCTTTCCTTTTCTACCTTCGCCTTGAATAACTTCCATTTCTCTACCAAAAAGTGTTCTACAGAAATCACCAGCATTTTTTAGTGTTGCGGAAGCGGCTATCACTTGTAATTTATTCCTAGACAATCTTTCAAGGCGTTTAATAATGTAGTGAACATTGGCTCCAAACACTCCTGTATAAATATGGGCCTCGTCTACAACCAAAAATCGAGAAGTTCTGAGTAGGTACGAAAATTTTGTTTTGTGCCAAAGATGGTAATGTATAACATCGAAATTCGTGATGATTATCTCAGGACCCGAATCTAATATGCAATTTCTTTCATTGGGTGGTGTATCTCCATCAAATATGCCAACACGAATCCCTAGGCTTTCTGCAAATTCTCTTATTTTTGGAAGTTGATCTCTTGAGAGTGCTTTAGTTGGGTACACAAATATACCAAAGACCTGACGTGAAGGCAAATGCGAGGAGTATTTGGCCTCGGAGATCCTTTGCAATATTGGAATACAGAATGCTTCTGTTTTACCTGATGCTGTCGGTGCTACTATAACTGTGTTCTTTCCACGTAAAATCTCGTTAACAGACTCTTCTTGAAATGTATAAAGCCGCTTAATCGCCTTTCTGGATAGTACAGAGATAAGTCTGTCATCTATAGGTAGGTCATCGACTGAGCTTCCTAGTTTGCCGTCTGGTCCTTGAATTACTCTGTAATCTACCAGATAATCTTGCTGAGAATACAATACCTCCGTAAGTAACTTATTTTTTGTTTCTTTCTTATTGTTATTGCTTTCTAGTAATCTTTTAATTTCTGAAGGCGGCCTTATGATTCTTTCTTGCTGCATTATTGCGTTCAAATCATCGCTTTTGGCTATATGCCCATTGTCGTACAGATCTAAGAATTCAAGATATGCAGAATCAGGACTGTCAGCGTCAGAATGTTTCGGTACTAATGCACAGATCTTACATTTTGAACAAGTAAATAATAACCGCCCATCAAAAATCTTGTTGAAATTTACGGAGTTGAAAGAATTACATGCTGGACATCGGTACCTAGACACGATCGGCGATATGTATTTGGGAAATAAATTGTTTCGTATCCCGTTGTCCATTAACCGTAAGATGGCAGACAGTCGGTCAGTTGGTAGAATAGTGGTATTTAGTATTTCACAATGCAAAGGTGACTGACGTAACTAAGGAACCTAGCGAGGACGCGACCATTCGTACCAACAACCCAAAGACCGTGATTAAAATATGTAAATCTGGGATTCCTAGTGACCCTGAAATATTAGCTAGATCACTTGTGAAATTTATTCCAAAGTCCCTTCAAGGGACAGGATTGGGGTCCGAGCCTAAAAGAATCGAAGGTGCCGTTGAAACTTGGAACTCAAAAATGCGGATAGAAATAACAACATTATTCCTTGCAACATTCCTTCGTCTCTTGACAGATTTGCTGAAAGATAGATCCTGATCCTCACGTCGATTTAGCTATCATGCCGTTTCCGCAATAGATTTCTTTAAGCCGCAGTAGACATTTCAGAAATACGATATGCAACATAAAATAACAAGTTAATAGAGATCAGCCCGAAATGTTACCAATAATACATAAAAACAATGTTGTTATTACCACATTAGATCCCGTGTCTTCAGAAAGAATAGTATCATTCTTACCTAGTTCTACAGAAATACTTTATGAAATTGGCGCAAGCTCTCAATTAGTGGGTGTAACGCATGAGTGTAGGTATCCAGACGATACAAAAAGAAAGCCAAGAGTAATAAACTCTTCCTTTGATGCTAGTAAAATGAATAGTAAGGACATAGATCAGAAAATTATAGAACTAATACAATCTGGCAGAGATATATACTTAATAGATGACGAGAAATTAAGAGAGGCAAAACCTGATCTCATTATTGCTCAAGGTGTATGTGAAGTATGTGCTCCCTTTACAAAAGAGATAAACCGTGCTACTTCTGTATTGGGTTACAACCCGAATATCCTAGTACTTGATCCTCATGATTTGGATGACATTTTGACAAGTATAATAGACATAGCAGAAAGAGTCGATAGAGTAACAGAAGGACGTAAATTGGTAGTATCATTACAAAAGCGTATTGATGACATAAGAATAAGAGTTGGCAATAAAAGAATCGGTGCGGATGTTTCGGATAATAGACATAGTAATAAACCAAAAATACTTTGCATTGAATGGATCAATCCGTTCTTTACTGCTGGTCATTGGATTCCTCAAATGGTAGAGATTGCAGGAGGTATTAATGGTGTAAGTTCCCGCGCACAACCTTCACGTCGTATACCCGATATCGATGAGATTATTACATTTAATCCAGATAAAGTAATTCTAATGCCTTGCGGTTTTGATATACATAGAACATTAAGAGAAGCAAAGACATTAGAAACTAACAATAAATGGAAAGCATTGCAGGCTGTTCAAAACAATGAAGTGTATGCAGTTAATGCAGGAGCGTATTTTAGTAAACCTGGACCTAGAACAATAACAGGGTTAGAAGTATTAGCAAAGATAATTGACCCAGAAGGCTTTGAAGACATTAAAGTACCTACTGATTCATATTGTAAAATATGATCTAGATCTTTCCGATATACAT
>CAKOFP010000033.1 GCA_933226995.1 Candidatus Nitrosopolaris rasttigaisensis
AAAATGATATGCTAAATTAGTAGATTCATATAGTTAAGGGAACGAATCAACTTCGAAATTGCGGGCATATCACTTTTGACAATTAGAAAATATAGCGTTTTTAAGTTCTGAGCCCCATTTAATTGTCTTCCCCAATACGCCCGTTCACTATTTCCTTCAAAGATGACACAAAACCAGCAGTTGATTTTAGGCAGCGGCATTTTGTAGGTCTCTGATTGTCTATGTATCACATCTCCGTAATCCAAGGAGCTGTGTCTACGCAACAACCGCTGTACTACTTTTTTTATTCCATTCTGGAATGGATAGCTGCTCTACCACTATTTTTAATGACATAGCGAAAAATATCCCCACAGGTGTGATTCATGAATAATGGTTTCGTGTTGCGCTGCCGTCTATCCAATTTTACCATTGTAACGTAGTAGGTTATAAAATCCATAATATTAGATGAAGACCCCATACAAACACACGACAGTGTACTTAGTGTGTATGTCAGATCATCATAATTTACTTGTAAAGAAGAGTTAAAATTTTAATAAGTATTTATCTTTGTATTATCTACTGGTAATTATATGGCAACTAAAACGAAACCCAAGGGAAAAAAGAAGGGAAAGCAGACAAAATCAGCAAAGAGGTCTAGAGCCACTCCGAAGAGGAAGATATCTAAAGCACAAAGTACAAGGAGGCCAAGTAATAAGGGCACCAGTGTCACGCGTACAAAAAAAATTTCCCGGCGGCCAAAGAAATCCACCCGGAATAGTAGAACGGTCTCACATAAGGAGCGACCGGCCGGATTAGAGAGTACCCAACCATCGTTAGGGCCTACGACGAGAATTTACGAAAGTCAAGAGGTTACAGCCTTCGGTTCAACCGTGGACGAGCGCAACGAGGATGAGACTATAACAGCCTCGACGGTATCTCCATTTGAGGGAAGCGACGAGAACTCGAACGATAGTAACGCATTGCTGGACTGATGTAACTAATAAGATACACCCATGAGGTATCACATCTAGATAACATGATATTAGACAGCAGCACTCACTCCCTTCAGAACCAATTTTGTTATGCAGTCTCCTGCTACTATTTACCTCTTAAACCGGTATCTGAAATTCGAACAAATTATGGCAAAACACACAACACTTTTAGTCAAAGCACGATATATACGCATTAAGCTCTTTGGACGGATATGATGAAATCAAATCTCACCGACTTTACTAAACGGGGATTTGTACGATTGATAAAACCTTTTGAGAGTTCGACAGATGATCTGATCAAAATAACTAGAGCATTTGGAATTGCGCTTAAGACTCATGTCGGAGAGTTCAGAGATGAAAACAAGATAGAACCATTTATCAATCATCCATTGAAGGTGGCTCTAGTTATTACGGAAGAGCTGCGTATATACAATGCAGACCTCGTATGTGCGGCTCTTCTTCACGATACGACACTCAAAGGTGATGGTGAATTGAAGAATGATTTCGGTGAAGTCATACATGATATAGTTCATCTTGTTGCAATGCCAATAATAGGAAATGAAGAAAGAGAGAAAACACTGGACAAATACTTCTACAATATCGCAAACAGCTCTGTACTAATTCGATATTTGATCCTAGCAGATAGGCTTGAGAACGTCAGAGCTCTAAAAAATGCCGTTCACAAGAATAAGATCCTGCGATATAAAGAAGAAACTCAGAAGTACATAATACCCATAGCAGAAAAGACTAATGAAAACATCGTTTTTAAATTATCCATTGCACTCTATGAACTCAAATAGGCCAAGTACTCGGGAGCCTTACGTCCGATCGATTTTTTTATCATTGTTGTTATGGTTGCACCAGAGGCTAGTACATCCACTCTAAGTGTCTATATCTTCCCCAGCTTCTTAACATATTTTTTGTATGCCTCAAGATATGATTTCTTGTCTCCTATGTCAATAAATCCTGATTCTATTTTAAACCCTTTTACAAGTCTATTTTGTTCAAGAGCTTTTCTTACTGCATCGTCCATTCCGAAGGCGCTTGACTTGGGTACAAGTTTGAGAAATTCCGGCTCCATAACATAACAACCGATGTTAATTAACCCCCTCACCTCTGGTTTTTCTCTCCAGCTGATGACTCGGTTTCTTTGCATTTGTTTTTCTTGTTGTTTTTCACCTGCTCCTTCTTTTCCAGTATTAATATCTATGAACCCATACCGCAGATTTGTCTTATATGAGAGTAGTGCCATTGAAATTAATGCTTTAGAACTTTTGTGTTCACCTATCATCTTATCAAGATCAAATTCGTAAACCGCATCTCCGTAGAGACAAACGAAGGTCTCATCTAAGAATCTCTCTGCTGTCTTTAATTGTCCAGCGGTAGCAAGAGGTCTATCCGACCTGGCATAGTCTATCTTGATACCGAATCTACCACCATCTTCAAAATAATCTTCGATTGTCCTATGAAGATAGCTCACGCAGAGAATAATATGGTCAATTTTACCTTTGCTAATAGTATTACTATTATTATTACCACTTGTAACCCACTCAATTATGTGCTCAAGTAATGGCTTATTACCTAAAGGCAACATCGGCTTGGGAATAAAGAACGTATACGGTTGTAATCTTGTCCCTAAGCCACCAGCTAATATTACCGCTTTCATTTGTATTGGTATAACGCCGCCCTCTTTCTACTACCTGTGGTTCATTAATGGGACATATATATATAAAAGTTGAAATGTTATTCGCCCGTCCTGTTTTGTTCGTTCTTTTAATACCTTTCGTGACTCTACATAGCTAATAATCTATCTTTGACACACCGAACTTCGATATTTTTTTCTAGCATTTATCAGTATGTATTTATGGCCTAATTTAGAGCTCATTCCTATGACCAGCAGGACGCAGGAGGAAGCCCAAAAAAACAAAGAAAAATGTCTAAGAATACTTGCAGTGTCGCCAAGTGTACGTTATGCCGGAAAAATGAACAGGTTTGGACGAACTCTTGGTGGACAGCTTCGTAAAGGAGTAGTACCTTTGTTCAAACCAGAGGAAGCCCGCAATGAGAACTTTCTTGAAGCGACAAGGAACCAGCTACGGAGAACCTTTGAACATTCAATCGGCAAGACAGAGTATACATTGACTGAAAATGAAAAGGTCAAAATCCTTACGTTGCCTGACGAAGCTTTCTTTTATTATGTCACTCTAGATAAGGATACGAGTCCAGAGCAGCTTTACAAAATCATCGGTTCACTAAGAGAGTTAGTCAAAGAAGAGCACATTTAAACTTGCTCGTGAATTCGGTCTTGCCAGGATTCTTTGTATTATCTGTGGTAGGTACATTCCGCTAGCGTAATCCTATCTATCCTCTTCGGAAGGTAATTAGATGATAAATGTCTTGTTGAGCATTACGGGGAGTCCACGATCTAATTTCCGTTCAACGGTTGATTTTTGCAAACGCTTTAAGTCTTCGGCGCATTTCTTTATCGTGGGAAATAGATGGATGATAAGGGTCTGCAAGTATCACTTCGTACCAAAAGTAACGGCCATCTTTGTGAAGGTAATAAGATCCTAGACTCTCCATGTTTGGAAAGCTTTTGAGAACTCTTCGTTCAGCAACACGCTGCATACTTATTCCTTGTTTGATGTGTACAACACCGAGGTGTTTTGGTCTTCTTCCCGAAACCGGCCTTTGCTTCCTCATACCTCCCCTGCCTACTCTTGCCCGCACCAAAATGATGCCTTGTTTTGCTTTGTAGCCCAATTTCCGTGCTCGATCTAGCCTACTCGGTCTTTCGATTCTTTGTATAGCATGTTCCGTTCTCCAAGTAATTGCTTTGGACTTTAGTTCATCTGTATTAAGCCTCCACATATTGAGCCATGTTGCAGCCATGTAGCCACGCATATTGTTCGTACTTGATTCGATGACCCTTAATATCTGTATACAAGAATTATCGATCGACATCCCTCGTCGCACAGATTATCTACGCGCTTAGACGTACACGTTCAATTTTGAACGCATAATTCACCATTTGAGATACGATAAGCAGCTTAAACACCACGCGTCATATTTACGACTAACTATTCACCAAATCAGATTGGTTTTCGTACATGATCTGTATTATCTTTTCTGCAATGACTGTAGACGCAAGTTCCTGTGACTCTTTGGTCTGTGAGCCTATATGAGGTGTACATATTACATTTGGCAGCTCTACAAGCAATCTATTCGTTGGGGGTTCGATCTCAAATACATCTAATGCCGCGCCTGCAATTCTATTAGCCTTTAAAGCCTCGTATAACGCATTTTCATCGATGACCTCACCACGCGAGGTGTTAATGACGTATGTTGTTGGTTTCATCTTTGCCAAGAGTTCTGCATTTAACATGTGCCTCGTTTCAGAAGTTAAGGGTACATGACAGGAAATAAAATCAGCACTCTCTACCAATGTATTAAGATCTGTTTTAATCAAGCCTACTTCTTTGATATAGTCTTGATTTATAGGAAAAATGTCATATCCAATCACGTTCATACGTAGCCCGCGTGCAATACGTCCAACATTCCGACCTATGTTTCCTACACCAATAAGCCCCAGATACTTTCCCCTTAATTCTTTACCTATCAAATTTTGCTTTATCCAATTCCCCCTCTTTAGCTCACTGTCTGCTACTGTAATACTCCGAGCAAGAGCTATCATGTTTCCTATAGCGAGTTCGGCCACTGCATTGATAGCTGCCTCGGACGCGTTGATTACGCGTATACCTTTGACTTTGGCACTATCAACATCTATATTGTCGAGACCAACGCCCACACGTGCAATAATTTTTGCGTTAATTGCTGCGTCTATAACTTCTCGACTAATTCTTGTTCTGCTTCTGACAACGATGACTTCATAATCTTTGACCCTAGAAATGAGTTCGTTTGTCTCGATATGAGGACAATAGTCCACAGTCATTCCTGCTTTTTTTAAAGTAGAAAGGCCAACATCATCTATAGGGTCACAAACCAGAACCTTGCCAGCAATATGCACATGGCTTGGAGATTCCGTATACTAATATAATTATTACTTAATTATATGCATAACGCAACGCATTCAAAATTGTTATATTATCAAACATTGTTAAGTCTGCTGTGAATACTTGAACGAAATTCTCCA
This sequence comes from Candidatus Nitrosopolaris rasttigaisensis, assembly GCA_933226995.1. Taxonomy (GTDB): domain Archaea; phylum Thermoproteota; class Nitrososphaeria; order Nitrososphaerales; family Nitrososphaeraceae; genus Nitrosopolaris; species Nitrosopolaris rasttigaisensis. The sequence continues at coordinate 5,125 of CAKOFP010000033.1, forward strand.
GTTAGACAATGTCAAGAAGTATTTTCCCATAAGGAGAAGTATCAAACAAATGTTCCGTAAGAACCACCAGTCTTATGTCAGAGCTGTAGATGGTGTAAGTTTAACAATAGAGAAGGGAAAAGCGCTTGTCGTTGCTGGCGAGTCAGGATCCGGTAAGACTACTTTAGCGAGAATTATTCTTCGAGCGATTGATCCTGACAGCGGATCGATAGTTTTTGATGGAGATGACATCACAGAATATGAAGGCAACAAATTGAAGAAGTTTCGGACAAATGTACAAATGATACATCAAGATCCTTATACCTCGCTCGACCCTCGAATGAGAATATTAGATATAGTCATGGAACCTTTGAATATTCATAATAAGATCAAGTCAAAACAAGAAAGAATCGAAGACGTATTGGGATCTCTCGAGGAGGTACGATTAGAGCCTGCCACAGACATTGCTGAAAAATTTCCAAATATGCTTTCCGGAGGTCAGCGACAGAGAGTAGCTATAGCTAGATCGCTCGTTCTCAAACCAAAGCTAATTTTAGCCGATGAGCCCGTATCAATGCTTGATGTTTCTGTAAGGGCGGAAATACTTGAGTTATTGAAAAACTTGAAAGACAGGCTTAAACTTTCATACCTATATATCACGCACGATCTTTCGACTGCCAGATATCTCGGTGATGAGATCGGGATTATGTATGCTGGGAAGATAGTTGAAGGAGGACCAATAGAACAAGTCTTACTGAACCCACTTCACCCATATACACAGGCGTTGTTAGATGCAATTTCGGAACCTGAACCACAGAATTTGGAAAAGGAAAAAATCATCCGGATTAAGCAAGGTGAGACAAGAGACAGACCTCATACCGGTTGTAGATTCATTCATAGATGTCTTTATTCTATGGATATCTGCAATAGTGATCCCCTATTAGCTGGCGAGGAAGACAACCATTATGTATCGTGCTTCATTTACCCTGTGTAGCAGCAAGCCAAAATCTTAGTATATCAAGTGGATTAAGTATGTAATCCGACTTGTCTATTTGATACTTCATGAGTTGGCCAAATTAGCGAATTTCTGAGGCTCCGTTGATGTTTTATCCGATTGAATATTTGGGTACTGTCTATAACCTTTCCGTGTTCCTTGGTTCCACCGATTCTTACTATCTCTTTCCAAAATTCCGGCGGCGTTCTCAAAGCTTGTCCCATAACCCTTACCTACCGAGAAAATTAGCAACACGGACATATCGCATTAGTTTGCACTTGCCTCAGATCTTATCTCTTGGAGAGCAAGTTGGCTCGGATGCTTGTACCTTACAACTTGAGATACTCCATCCTGGGAATAGACGCCATATATCAAGCTTGCATGAGCCACTGTAGCATCTTTCAAAGTAACCATAAGCATCTGATTATCCTTCGATCTTTCTAACAAGACCTTAGATAATCTTTCAGTATTTTGAGCATCAAGATGGGCATCAACCTCGTCCATTAGATAGAATGGGGACGGTTTAAGTGATTGGAGTGCCAAAAGAAAAATTATAGCAGCCATCGTCTTCTCTCCCCCTGACAAAGCAGTGGACTCGCGTCCTGGTTTGCCTTGGAATTGAACCATTAACATTATGCCGTCTGAAAATTCGTCTTCCTTATTCTCTACTTCTAACCAGGCAGTTCCACCTGTTACTTCGGAGAAAGTCTGTCTTAAGTTACTATCAACCTTCTCAAATGCTTCCATGAAAACATTCTTCTTTTCCGTAACGATTTCTTCGATAAAGAGGACAATCGAGTGACGTTCCTCATCCAACAGATTTCTTTTATTCGACATGCCTCTATATCCGTCAATTACTTCTACGTAAAGTTCATCGGCAAGTAGATTGATTCGAGTTTTTATTGTATCAAACTCTGCTGTTAATTCTCCTATAATCGTATCAACGTCAAACGCCTCTAGCAAATCTTCGTATCCCAGCAACCTAAGATTATTGATTAGAGATGATTCCTCGGAATTAAGATCCGATATATCTTTACCCACTAATGCAATATCTTTTTCAAGGGAACTATTTTCTTTGGAAAGCTTTCTTTCATTCTCCTTAAGCGCCTTTATTTTTTGCTCATATACTTGTAACTTACCATATGAAGTTCCGGCCGAATCTATTACTTGCTGTTCTCGATCTCTCTCAATTTGAAGCCTCGATTCGACAGAATCCAAATCAATTTTTAATTCATACGCTCGGGCAATCTTCTCTTTCATTTCAGCTTCTAGTTCACTAGTTTCCTCTTTCAAGCTTTTTAATCGTTCCAGTCCTATTCCAATCTCACTTTTCAGTACTTGTGAAGAAGTAAGTATGTCTTGTAAGTCAAGATTTTCTGTATCTATGGAACCTAAAATTTGACCCCTTTTTGCATTCATTTGTCCTAGTTGGCTCCTGATAGAAACATCGGCCACGCCTTCCATTCTTTGGCAAACATGCTTTATGGTTAACCCGACCAATGACAACCGTCTGCGCCATCCCTCTAGCTCGAGTGTTATGGATTCATATTGCGAGTGAACGGTAATATTTTCCAAAGTGAGTTGTTCAAGTTTTTTTTCGTCTTCTTGAACGAGCACCGCTAAATTAGAAATTCGTGTACCTAAATTAGCCATTTTTCTCTCTATTTCAAATTTGTCAGATTCTGAATGATCGAGTCTTAGTACAATTTGTCTGAGGTCATTATCTTTCTCCTCAATTAATCTCCTCAATTTAGTCAGTAAATTTCTTAGAATACCAATAGAATTACTGAGAAGAAGTGCATGTGTTAGATCAGAAATTGTAGACCCAAAATCCGCTGACATAGATGCTACTGAAGGTTCGAAAAGCTCTCCCTCTACCGAGACCGATCTGCATCCCTCTCTAGCTAATAGGTACGCAACAGTTGGATTCTTCACAAGAGCGGTATTCCCAAAAAGGAAATTTGGGAGTTCCTTGTAGTCAGAATTTACGAAATCAGCAAGGCTACCAACGATATTAGGATCACCATCAGGAATGTAAGACCTTTTAACATTACGCACAATCTCCAGTGGAATGACCTTAAGGCGTGGTAAGTTTGTTTTTTTAGCATATTCAACAATCGAGATCATCGATTGGACACTGTCGACGACAAACGCTTTCATCCATTCTGAACCCGCCGCTAGAACAGCCCTCTCGTAATTTTTGTCCCACGTTATTATATTGTGGACCAGTCCCTCGATTCCAAACTCATTCGACATCTTCATCAATTCCGCTATGGCAACATCTTCGGTCATGGCATTTTTCGCAGTGGAAGCCTTTACTTCGTACTTTATAGTAAAAGTGTCTGCGGTTGACAGAAGGTTCGTCGATGTCTTGAGATTGGTTTGTAAAGTGGCTTTCATTTTTTTTAGGTTCTCAATTAGGCCGATCGCAGTATCCAACTTAGCCTTCTCGGAGTCGAGGGTGATGCAAAGATCGTTATGGAATTGCTTGTTTTTCTCAATAGCAGTTTTTAGCTCTAGATTTCCTGAATCAAGGCTGTTGTCTCTACCTGTCACTATTATCATTTTTTCCTCCAACCTGGCTATTGAAACGTCTAAATGGTTCTTAACTTCATTTAGCTTATTGTGCCGGCCTTCTAGTTTTCCTCTGATTTCAGCATGTCTATTAGCACTCGTTGACAATTCGCCTATCTGCGAACTCATCGCAGCTAAATCAGATTTTAGAATAGATAACCTTCCATACCTTTCATCAACATTGGTTTTCTTTTCCTCTATCTGTAGATGTAAATTCTCGATTTTCTGGTTAATATTTTGCTTTTCTATTTCGACTGAAGCAATGCGCCTTTCAATCTGAATCAATCGCTGTT
>CAKOFP010000034.1 GCA_933226995.1 Candidatus Nitrosopolaris rasttigaisensis
GAATATAAGCTGTATATATGAGAAAACAATTGATAAAATAGTGAACGATGGCTACATGCGGATTCTCCTCAATTGAATGCTACCGAGGATCTTAAACAAGACCATCTGACTCTAAGAAGAGTAAGAGACATCACACAAAGATGCTCTGATAAACTCTACGCTAGTGAGAATATTCCATTTGAAGACCTTAAAATTATTTCAGTGGTAATCGAAGAGTTTGTTGATAAGTTTCATCATGGAAAGGAAGAGCAAGCATATTTCCCAGAAACTAAAGATAAGAATAGTTTTTCGGAAGACATCCGTAAATTTCTAATTGAACACGAACTTGGAAGAAGAATCGCAAGAATGTTTTTGCGCAAGTTAACTGCATGGAAAGATGGTGGAGTAGATTCAAGGGAGCCAGTAGCAAGATTCCTAAGATCCTATAGTATATTCATAGGTGACCATACTGGTAAAGAAGACAAGTTTTTTGATATGATTGAAGAGAAGGGTAGTCTATCAGCTGAAGAAAATGAAATGTTAATGAAACATTTTGAAAGCTGTAGACATGAAGTAGGGGGTGTTGTAAGAATAGAACAAATGATGAATTTGATTGAATACTTGAAATCGAGAGAATGGATGAAATCAGATTTATGAAGCTGTTCTTATACTCACATACATTCATTGAGCAATTTATGAGATTGTGTAGTGTAGTCATACTTTATGTTGATCCTGTTCTGATGATGATAATGAGCAGGACTTACTTATCGTTCCTTCAACTTCAAGTAACATTCTCTTCGTTATATCTCTTAGCTAGTTTGAGATCCCGAGAAACCATTCACTAGGCTTATTAGATGGCCTCACATGTTTTATTGTAAGAGAAACATGAAGCATCAGAGTAGCCATGTTTTACATCCAGGAATGATGAACATACTATTAGCTGCTTTGATATTGGCCACCACAGGGGCTTTTCTACAGATCGGAGGAACTAGCTGGGATGTCACATCTCACCTGCTACAAAGACCAGAGTCGTTCTTTACGCCGTCTCATGCTGTGCTCTATGCAGGTGTCGGCATGCTAACGATAGCTGCTGGTATCGGAGGCATTGTATTATTGCGGAATAAAGAACTTCGTACAAAATCATTTGCTACTGCATTCAAACTGTTAATAATAGGCTCCGGAATTGCACTTGTGGCAGGGCCAGCAGACTTCTGGTGGCACCAAACTTTTGGAGTTGATGGGTTGTTAAGTCCCACTCACTTAACCCTCGCAACCGGCATGCTCATTAACTCTGTCGCAGTGGTATTGGGACTTGCGAGAATTATTGTGCACTTCTCATCAGATAGTAAGAAGTTGATGATTAAAGGTGCATTGATTCCTGCATTTGCGGCTATGTGGTTAACGCTGATATGGTATGTTCATATGTTTGCCCTACCTCTTTCTAACGGACAACACTTTAACTTTGATTTGGATCCGATCGTTGAGACAATAATAGCAATAGTTGCTTTACCGTTGATCTGCTCTGTTGTCTTTCTTACAGCATCCAAAACTATTGGCGGCGTCGACGGTGATGGTAGTAAATTTGGTGCTGCAAGTGCCGTTGCCATAGTACTGATAGGTATGAATGTATTTGCAAGTATTGTGCCATCTTATAGAGCTGTATCTTTCTTACCCTGGTATGCTTTGATAGTCTATCCAACGGTTATAATTGCTGACCTTATTCTTAATACATCGCTACTAAAGAAGTGCTCAGAAAAATCAAAAATGATAATCGCCGGAGCGATTATAGGATCAGCATTTTATATAATAGACTTTCCATGGATTAATCTAACATTTACACATCTACTTCTTCCCACTCACACATTTATTACCGATCATATTGCAAACACAATCCCATACTTTCTAATTACATTGCCTATTACATCAATCATGACAATAATTCCTGGAGCGATAATTGGTGCATTGAGCTCATCAATCTTCTCTTTATACAAACGAAAACAGGTACAAAGGCAGAATGAAAGCATGCCTTCTCAACTCTAACTATTATCAACACAAATTACTCTGCTTGGTTCATGAGCGGCATTTACTATGATAGCATTTGTTTAATTACTAATAGTTTCTAAAATAGGAGAGCATGCCTGTGACTAGTAAAAACTTGGTCATATCAACGCGCGTTATGACTTTATCACTAGCATCGATCTTAATCATATTGGTCATATTGGTCATCTCAGGAAATACAGCCCCTAAAGCTACGGTCTATGCACATTTGTCAGGACCAACATTGCAACAATGGGTAGATAAAGATACAGGAATCAAAATTCAGTTTGCATATAAACCAGAAAAACCTATAGCTGATTCTCCTACAGAGCTTAGTTTCAGTGTCCAAAATTTAACGACAGGCCAACACGTAAAGAACTTTAAAGCAAGTGTGGTAATAATAAATGATTTTCAAAGGGCATTCAAATTTCTAAATATACCTGTTGTAAATGGCGATTTCTCCTTAAAGTATTCCTTTCCAGATAGTGGACATAATCAGATTCTAGTTAGTATAAATAAAGATTCGTTTGGCCTTGCATTAGCATCATTTAGGGTTTCAGTGTCAGCTCCATTCCCTCCTCCAGACATTCTTGCCAAAAGTATCATTGTTGGTGTCGTAATGCCTGCTGCAATCATGACTGCTATATTAGTGCTGATAAAGAAAAAAAAGCGGACAGCTATTTATTAAATAGATAAATAAATAATTACATAGCGTAAATAATACCTTTAGAGATATACAAATGCTAAACCTGTTCCTTGAAATGATTTTGACTAGATTGTATCAAATAATCTTGGAAATTCGGTATTTTCGTGATAAAAAAAACTTTTCGGTTATTATCGCTATTGCATTCATATTATCATCTTCCTTTTCGTTTCAAGAGC
>CAKOFP010000035.1 GCA_933226995.1 Candidatus Nitrosopolaris rasttigaisensis
AGCCAATGTTTATCTTTATGCATTAGATGAGCAAAAAATAATTTAGTAATAAATGACTATAAATATAAAGAGGTTAATCAGCCAAAAAGTTGGTAAATAACTACCTTTTTATCTTACGTTTATCATGCAGATGATTGTAGCCTGCGACGATGACATCTAAAATTCAAACTGTACTATTAACCAAATGAGTAGTTACAATAATAATAATAATAAGCCAGCCTCCTACTGCTCAGTTAACCAATCGCTTTATGCAAATCATCATAAGCTTGCCTTACTTCTTCTATTGATGTTCCATCCTCCAATGTACTTACATCGCCTATTGTCGATGACCCGCTTGATATCGATTTCAGTAATCTACGCATTATTTTTCCGCTTCTAGTTTTTGGAAGCTTATTGACAAAATAAATTTCACCAGGTGTTGCAATTGGTCCTACTGTCTCTCTAATATGATTAACAAGTTGATTTCGTAACTGTTGTTCAGATACTGCGGCGAATTCTGTACGCAATACCAAAAATGCAATTATCGATTCTCCTTTTTTCTCATCTGGTCTACTAGTCACTGCTGCCTCTGCAATTGCTCGGTGTGAGACAAACGCACTTTCCAACTCCATTGTACCCAACCTGTGTCCTGCTATCTTAAGTACATCATCCGATCTGCCTAGCAACCAAAGATATCCATCGGTATCATAAAGTGCGTAGTCGCCAGTAAAGTATATGTTGTCGAATTTTCTCCAGTAAGTGTTCTGGTATTTTTCATCATCTCTCCAAAGTGTCATCAGCATGCCTGGCCATGGTTTTCTAATTACCAAGTATCCTTTTTTGTCTGGGGTTACTGGTTTTCCGTTCTCATCTACAACGACTGCATCTATTCCGGGCAAGGAAAAGGTACCAGAACCGGGTTTCATTGGCACGATTTCAATGCCAGTACACGCACTTATCATGATGCCACCTGTTTCAGTTTGCCACCAGGTATCAACGATAGGACAATTTTCCTTTCCAATAGTTCTAAAATACCACATCCATACCTCTGGATTAATCGGCTCACCAACGGTACCCAATAGACGTAGTGAGGATAAGTCAAAAGAATTAGGAATACTATTTCCGAATTTAATATACATTCGAAGAGCAGTAGGAGTGGTATATAGAATTGTGGCTCCGTGCTTTTCAACTATGTCCCAATATCTATCAGGTTTCGGATAATCTGGCGCTCCTTCATACATTATTTGGGTAGCACCATGCATTAGCGGCGCATAAACGATGTAGCTATGACCTGTTACCCATCCAATATCAGCAGTACAAAAGAAAATGTCTTTGTTTGTAAAATCAAAAACCCATTTAGCTGTTGCGTATAGATGGGTCAAATAGCCACCAGTGCTGTGTACGACGCCTTTAGGCTTGCCTGTCGTACCGGACGTATATAGAATATACAACGGGTGCGTACTCTCTATAATTTCTGGCTCACAATATGGTCGTGCATCTTCAATTATCTCGTGCCACCATACATCTTTTGGGCCCATCGTAATGTTATTTAATGCTCTTTTCAAGACGACAACATGTTCGATTGAAGAAGAAAGAGGAATCGCTTCGTCTACAACTTTTTTCAATTCAACAAGTTTTCCCCTTCTAAAACCTCCATCGGCAGTTATTACCACTCTCGAATTTGAGTCATTTACTCTATCGGATAATGCCTGCGAGCTGAAGCCAGAGAACACAACGGTATGTATTGCCCCAATTCTTGCACATGCCAACATAGCAATTGGAAGTTCTGGCACCATAGGAAGATAAATTGTAACACGGTCACCTTTCTTGACTCCGAGACTTTTTAGGGCACTGGCAAACTTGTTAACAGAACGATATAGTTGAGAATAGGTAAATGATCTGCTTTCCTTATTTTCAGCTTCCCAGATTATAGCAGCCTTGTTTTTTAAATCCGAATCTATGTGTCTATCAAGACAATTGACAGATGCATTTAATGCACCACCGACGAACCATTTGTAGAATGGATGGTCGTTCGAGTCTAATACTTTGTCCCACTGTTTAAACCAAATGAGATTTTTCGCTTGCTCTCCCCAGAATTGCTCAGGGTTTTCCAAAGCTTGACTTCTCATTTTATCTAGTTTTTTTCCCTGTAAGCTTACTTTGACTTTTTCACTCTCCTCATATATCCTAGATAAATCGATAAAATTTTGATTAGTCATCTGTGCTAAGGAAAGTGTAAACAATTCTTAAAGTGTTTGGATGGATACACTTGTACGTAAAACATTCTCTAGACCATCGTGATCTAGCACAGCTTATATAGTAGAACTGCGTCTTTATTGGTATTCTTAAGATTTCACAGAAAAAAATGTAATGCTTATCCGGAACCTTGTTATTACAAAATGTGTCAATATATTAAAATAAACAAATCCAGTGTATTTTAATTGTGAAATACAGAAGTAGAACAGAAATAGTAGCGATGATCCTAGAGGCAGCAAACGGCGGGGCTACAAAAACAAAAATCATGTATAAGGCCTTTCTTAGCTATGCACAGCTACGGGAATATCTTTCAGTACTCATCGAAAACACTTTGTTGGAGTACTTGGAGGGGTCCCAGACATACAAGACTACGGAGAAGGGTTTAAACTTCCTAAAGATGCACAACGAAATAGGCGAACTTTTGCAGACTTCAACAAGCCAAGGAAAATAGGATAAATAATACCTTTTTTCTTATATTTTTCTCTTTTTCTTGTTTGCATAGGGCTTTGCCATTGAAAAATTTAGTCGTTTTGAATTACCTGGTTCAGCCAACTTGCGTCTGAATCTGATTCACGTTTAGTAGCTTTCGTTATTATTTTACCCTCACTAGAATTTTCAATTGCGGGATTATCAGTTGGACTATATTCAGTAGCATCCGCATTTGCGAGCTGTGGAGTTGATATAGTTGGTGTAGATTCTAGTTGCTGTGGAGATGATTCTCCAGTAGCTGCTTTTGTATTCGATGTGGACATAGTAGTAGGTAGTCTTGGCGTTAAAGCAATATTTTCTAACGTTTGTTGTGTGAGCCTCATCTTAACATTATTGATTTCAGACTTTTCGATAGTAATATGCTCTATTAGTTCATTGGTGTGCGTACTAATTTGGTGATATGCCTCCTCTGTTATCTCATTGCTTCTGAACTGTAACTTCGCATCAAACAATACCGTTTTGATGCTTCTGTTTTCTGTATCCAATTCATTCAATCTTGCTTGCAATTTCTCATTAACAGATTTTTCAATCTCACCAAGATCATTGAGCCTCTTTTCGTATTTCAGGTAAACCAGTTCAGCATCGTCCTTCATCAAATCATTTTCTGCAACGATATCCTGTAGTCCCTTTATTCGTTGCAGAGTAAGGTTTTTCTGCCTCAATAGCTTTTGAGCGTCCAATCTCCACCTGGGAATATAGATTACATAATCTCCTTGAACTAATAGCTGTTCATACGGTAGCTGTTTTAAACCTGCAGAACCGCAATCTACACCGACAGATTCAATTGAACCATCAGTATCTGTTATTATACCAACCACTTTTCCCATGAATGTACCATACATATCCTTGACTTGTTTACCCACGAATTCGAGCTTGAGTTCGCTCATGCAAATTCATTTTGTAAGTACGTATAATGGTGACGATGTCAAAATTGTTGCATTATTTAGTAAGGCCAATTTGCCCGAAAAGGATGGTGGTAAAAGACGATTTTAGGCATCTTAACGAATTCCAAAAGCCGAATTAGGGTTCCTTTTGGAGGGAATCGAGGGTGAAAGAGCATTCCTCTGGGAGGAAGGCCAACGAACTCCACAACCACAATCACAGCCACGTGGAGCATCCCAATCAATAGCCAGGATTTGGCAAAGTATGGTAATAGATGGCTAGGTGGCAGGTGGTTCATTGGTGACATACGAAGGACACCAGGCACTACCACTACCTACCATCTTTGACTAAATGAGGTAAAACAATCTGCAATACTGATAGATCATTTCTTTGCCATGACTTTAGATAGATCAAATCCTTGCCATGATTTGATATAGCCATTATAGCTATCTAGAGTTAGTGTCACAATTAGCCCTCATCTCTCATGGACGGCTAGTGCAGCCGTAATACCGTTGCACGTTAAAAAAAAATGAGCACCCAAAGTTAACATAGTAAGTGCCTCGTGAGTTGTCTGTGTATTTTTAGATCCGTTTCCCTTCTTTATCGTTAAATCAGATCGTATCAATCACTATCCGATAGAAACAAAAAGAGGGATGGATGAACTTCTATGCGTGGTTCAATGCATGTTCATGTTCAGATAATGGCTAGTGTCTTTATCTTAATGCTTTGACCTGCAAATGTATCTTGATTGATTAATGCAAACCCAATTCATCGATTGATGTATCTTCACAATTATATTGTGCGGCATGAACTGTGACATAAACTAAATATGCAAAGTTTTTATCAGTCAGCGTCATGAGTTACGCAACATGAGCTCTTATAACACAATTTTCTATGATAATTTCTCTGAAGAAGAAAAGTTCATTCTAGGTTCTCATTTTTCTAACCCTGATAGATCTGTTTTTGCAATAATTACGCCCGCACAGGTAGACAGAGGAGCATTAATGTCCAGATATTCTAGGACAGATAAGACAATGCGACGCATATTCCTAGACGAATTTGCCAAAAATCCAAACAGGGGAGAGGAATTCTATGGAAAAGTATTGTTAGAGTATGGGGACGACTCTGTTGCTGAACTAGGAGAGGCACAGATTGCAATAGAATGGATCTCAAACATCGCTGCTAAGAAAATTGAGGATCATAGAATTGGACTCTCATATCTTGAAAAATCTTCACGTTATGTGGCATTTGACCAGAAAGTCAATGGTCAATACAAGTACTTTAAAGAAGAGCGCATCATGGCATCACCACATGCTGATTTATACACACAGGCATGCGATCATGCTTTCGACATTTACGCCAAGAATTTACAGCCAATGCAGAAATTTATTGCAGAAGTTGAGCCAATCGACCGCTTTCTTTTTTACGACTCGTTGTCAAAACTAGAGGTAGCTTATAGTCACTTGAGATTTGACAAGGACATTGAATCTGCAAGACGAATATATAATGCAACTATTAAGGCCAAAGCACTTGATGTCCTCCGTGGACTTTTGCCAGCTTCCACTCTTACAAATTTGGGCATCACAGGAAATGGTCGAGCATTTGAATACTTGCTATCAAAAATGTTTGCATCAGACCTAACTGAAATAAAGTCGCTTGCAGTTCAGTTGCAATCAGAACTTAATGCAGTTATTTTTGCTTTTGTAAGACGAGCAAACGATAAGTATGGTCAGACTCTACAAACTTATCTTATAGATACAAAGAATGCAATCTTAGAGCTTGCCAGGTATCACACAAGAAATCTCAAGGCGGAAGAAAAACCACAATCTGTGAAACTTCTAAATTTTGAAGATAATGCTGAAGCTGAGATAAAAGTTGGCTCTGCAATTTTATATGAGCAAGCCCAAGGTCAGTCTCTTGAGAGTCTTGCACGATATATTCGATCTCTACCCCCAATAGAAAGGCATAAGATAATTCAAACCTATACAAAATTCCGAGCAAATAGAAGACACCGTCCAGGTAGAGCATTTGAAATGGTAGAATTTACATTTGAAATGTTTACAAATTTCGGAATATTCCGTGACCTGCATCGTCATAGAATACTTACCTTAGAAAGACAGCTGCTTTCTACTAAACACGGATATGATCTTGCACCCGAGATTATCGACATGGGTATCGATAAGGATTTCAAAGATTGTATGTATAAATGTGATGAGGTATATAAAATAATTTCAATGAAAATGCCTGAAGAATCACAATATGTAGTTAATTTTGCATACAAATATCCATATTTTATGAAACTTAATTTGCGAGAGGCATGCCATATGATTGAGCTTAGAACTATTCCGCAAGGACATCCAGATTATCGCAGAGTATGTCAGAAGATTTTTACAGAGATAAAACGTGTCCATCCTATGCTTGCTGGAGGAATCAAGTTTGTAGACCTAGGCACGTATGAGCTGGAAAGATTCAATGCTGAGAAACATACAGAGAATAAGAGGCGAAAGCTAAATTAAAAAATGCCTGTGGTAAATCATAAAACGTCCTACAACAACGACCGGTCGAAGTTATGGTATCGAGAAGAAGAAGGATGTCATTGCTGCTGTCAATTATCTACTTGAATGTAACGATAGCGCTCTTCTTTCTATCCACTCAGATTGCTAATTTTTGCCTGTATATGGGATTACTGTGATTATTACGAAATCAGCAGATGAAGAAGCGGTAGACGTACTGCTGCCACCAATGAAACCCATTGTAGTGGTTTGAGGTAATCTCCAATCGGCATTGACTATGCTGCTACTTCCTATCTGAATATTGCTCAAAAAGCCAAGAGCTTTGAACGGATTATTCTGAGTTGTAGCATTCGCTCCTACTCCACTAAACCCTTGTCCCATCATAGCGTTCATGGGATTTGAGTTGTTGGTCATGAACATGCTAGTACTATTACCTCCCGTACTGCGTGAAGCTGCAGCTAATGACATTAGACCTTTGAGATCCATAGGTAATCTTAGCGCTGTAACTGTAACTGAAGGTACAAGGCTACTATTACTACTTGTTGTTACGTGTTTTAGAGTTACAGAAATCTCATTATTTCCAAGGTTTTCTCCGGTAACTTTGACTCCATTTACCAAGCTAATACCTACAATACCTGAGATTGATGATGCATTGAATATATTATTCATGAAATTCGGTGAACCAAAAGTCATCGCACCGCCATGACTGTTACCGAATAGTTGGGGTTGAGCTAACACTGGACTAGGAAAAGCTGCGGATGTCACGAGAAGTATAAGAAGGGCTAAAGCACTAGAGAGGGAGGTCAATATTTTTCTGGACATAATGTGATTTTAGAAGAACGATACTAGTTTATTTACATTCTTATGTAAAGAAATTGGGAAAAATGCAATACTTTTGTTGCACTATAATAATTATCATCCAGTCCCATACTATTACCTAGTAGTGCCGGACTGGTTACGCAAAGTAAGCTGAAAGTTATGAGCTATACTTTTTAGCTTGATGGTCAGACAACATTTGTTTTTGTCGTACCAAATCTCGATATTGTGTCAGGTATAACAATTGTGTCTTGGTTACCGCAACCATGAGACCACCAACCAATTATTCATGTCCGGCTCAGTTATTGCTTATCTAGCTCACAACCGTAGCTGTAGCGAACCTATTTCCTACCTGATCAACCTTAACCTTAACTTTCTGTCCAACTTTTCCATTTTTGACAAAAACAACAAATCCTTGGACTCTTGCGATACCGTCACCCTGTCTACTGATTTCCGTGACTTCTATGTCATATTCCTTACCTACTTCTACTGGTTTTGGGCCTGTAGAGCCTCTGTTAAAGTCTCTACCGCCGCCACCGCCGTAACTTCTACCGTAACCCATTAGGTCGAGAGATAGCTTGCTCTATAAATCTCTTTTTCATTTACTGTCTAGCGGTTGTTTGCCTTTCGTCTTTATTTTTGAATTTCCCTATGGCTATTGGATATATCTACAATATTTTCTTTCTACGCCAAAGACTAACTTAATACCGCCTCTGAACTCTTGTATTTTTCCTGTTTTGCTATCCATTTTTGCAGTTATGTCTTCTACTTCTATTCGCCGTCTTGGCCTCCTCTTTAACTGCAGTCTGTGCTGCATTCTCCCAGCCTTTTTCAGAACTATCAACAAGCTCACAAGCTCACAAGCTCTACAATTTTGGCTACTGACATTTGGCCAACCAACCGACACAGTTGACAGATTTGTGAACAAATATATTTTTCCATAATTAAGCATATAATCAGTATACTAAAGACATGTTTGGAGGTCGTATCACTCTAGATGGCAACCTTAATCAAACCATCAACAGGAACACTTTCCTACTCTACAAGAAAATCGGCGAACAGTACTATGATTTTCAGATTCTAGAAAAAATCAAATCGTTGATACCAGAACACATAACACGGCAAAATGAAGACGATAAAATCAAATCTTTAATGGGATGGTTCAAAAATGACTTTATGAGTTGGACTCCAAAAGATCCAATATGTAATAGATGTATGGCTAAGGGTTGCTGGAACTTACCAATGAATGTTCGAATAGTGTCTGGAAGTTCATGGAAGCTACGCGCAATGGAAATCCACAGGTGTGACAAATGCAGCTATGAATATTCTTTTCCTAGACATGGTCAGATCTTGAAGATTGCAGAAGCAAAAACTGGCAGATGTAGCGAATGGTCGATGCTTTTTGGTGCCTTCATGAACGCATTAAAAGTAGAGACAAGGATTGTACATGATTTCCTTGATCATTGTTGGAACGAAGCTCTGCTAAAAGGAAAATGGGTTCATATGGATTCAACCTTGGAATATCCAATCTCGCTAGATCATCCTCACTATTATGAGCAGAATTGGGGAAAAAAGTATGAGTATGTCTTGGCATTTTCTAATGATATGGTGGAAGACGTTACCCAAAGGTACACACAGAATTTGGATGCCGTTATTAAGAGAAGAGAAGTAAAAAGACCACCCTTTTTCAGAGGATTTTTTCAAATATAAGGCTTGATTTCTATTTGTGACCTCGTTATCATTTTACTCTCCATGAAATCAGACACTTCAGATAAACATAGTTCACATACCTAGTGTTGATTAAATAAAACAAAATCCAATGTAATGATATGGATAGGATACAACAGAAACAAGAATCTCGGCTACAACCAAAACTGAGCATTATATTTAAGCAACAAGTAAACCGCATTCCTCAATCATTTGGCACGTTCTATGATGGAGAAGGAAAATATTGTGCTCTTGCAGCAGTGTCAAAGTACTTCGGCTACGATGTTAAAGCACACAAAATGATAAATGATGCTATAGCATCTTCAGCAGATTTGATTCCACTGACCGTAATAGAGCGAATAGAAGGCTGTGTTCCGATTAGATGTATTGAAGAATATCCCCATTGCAACTGCAAAACGAAGAATTATTATCATCACAGTTTGATATCTCTGCTTATACATCTAAACGATTATCATCAAATGACATTTCTAGAAATAGGAAATTGGTTGGAAAGCAAAGGACTGTAACAGACGTATAATAACAAAAAGCTTTTCTTTTTTTTCAGATGGATTTTTTTTGATTGTATTGTCTTCTTTAAAATTCATTGGGAATTGGTTTGTGAAAGCCAGTGGACCACTCTACCAAAACCAGCAATCTCCATTTTCAGCCAATTTCTGAACTCCATCAATGATTTAAGAAAGTGGCTAGAAGCTGAAGATTATCTTAATTGGTCAACGCATTGAGTCACACACGATTCTTCTTTTAAGAATTATTCAAGGTTGTTTAATCCTGGAGCACTTGATAATTGTCTTTCCACACAAAGCACATGTGCCCTCATTCATATCGGCATTAAGATTTCGCTTATGAGATAAGGTCACATAGTGACTTCACTTTTATCCCTTCTAGCCTTCACTATAGTCAGATATCCTATTTATTTTTGTAATTCACTACAAAGAAAATTGTTGATGAAAGTAGTTACTCTTTTCATCTTAACCCCTCCTAGCTATTTCTTTTGATTCTTCTGGATTATTTCCCTTTTGTTTTAATCTGGATGCAATCTGGAAAAAAGTATTAATGAAATGAGTGAAGAAAAATGGCAACATGGAATACACAAATTATCAAATCTTCGCAAAACGATCTGGAGGAAACAAGATTTAATGGTCCGACCGTACCGTATATTAGTAGTTGTAATTGCAGTAATAGCATTGGTATTGGCACCAGCAATGTACGTCACGGGTGCAAGTACTGCGAAAGCCACACCATCAAACCAAGGCCAAATATCATCGAGGATTTCAGTTTTACCAATTGCGCAACATGGTAACATAGGAAATCGTTTTTACCCAGTTGCACAATTTGAGATTGATAAATCTCAATTTAAGAGAGCACCCGAATTTACTGGTATCACTGGTTACATTAACACACCTGCTCCCATCAAATTAACAGATCTGAAAGGAAAAGTAGTACTCGTTCACTTCTGGACGTATACGTGTATTAACTGTATACACACTATTCCTCATCTCAATGATTGGTACCAAAAGTACTCAAACAAAGGTCTAGTTATCGTTGGGGTTCAGACACCTGAATTTAGTGCAGAGAAAAATATCGATAATGTAAAGACAGCTGTCCATAACTTTCAAATAAAATATCCAGTAATTCTGGATAATAATTATGCCTCTTGGAATGCATATGGAAACAATTACTGGCCAAGAGACTACCTAGTTGATGACCAAGGATACGTCCGCTATAGCCATATTGGCGAAGGCGATTATAATCAAACTGAACAAATGATTCAGTCATTATTGGCTGAGGGAGTAATTACTTAAAGGAAGAGAAGCAAGAAAAGAAGAATATTATCAGATATTGATCACAATCTTTCCTTCTAGATCATTGTGATCAAGTCAAGCGGCAAATTGGAATTGTATTACATAATTGCGATAACGAAAACTGGAAGAGAAATGAGCCGAACGATAAGACATTGTGAGGACCTCAGTATTAAAAAATTTGAAAGAATACCAATTCCAAGCAAAAGTAGACATGATTGGTATTGGCCGGGTAATACTTTATATTCACTTAAGAAGGAGGCTTAATTTCTCTTACACTAAAGTATTTCACATCCGCATCATTAATGTTATCCCACCTGAATATTGCAATTGGACCTCCCCATGTTATTATCTGAGTATCAGGGCCACCGCAGTTAGGAGTTCCTCCACCCCAGTTACCGTCATCCTTATATTTGAGAACTCGATGTCAGTTATTATTCGAATTCTCATCGATCCATTGCTCTAGCCTTACTGAACCATCAGGTAAATTATAGAATACTGCTTTGATTCCAATCCACCTTCCAACCAAATGACTTATAGCATGCTGCTTCTCAGGATCACCAGTTGTATATCCTATCGTATGCTCCAAATCTTTCTCAAATTTAACTCTCCCATCTGCATATGTATTTGAATGATAGGTGGTTGCTTCACATTGTCTTGATAATCCATCAATTGTTCCAATGTCGTTTGTATTTCTTCCACCCCGTGCAAGTAACTCTATATGTGGTCCACCGTTTTGATTAGAGTCAGTAAAACTATTTACTTTAAGATATCCGGTCATTTCGACGTTCTTCCAATCATTAGGTGATTGCATGTATCCTTTTGCAGCCAGGGCTTGCTGCTTGAGAGTAGTAATCAGATCTGGATGATAACCTGATGAAGTTGACACGCCATAACGCACTTCAGTACTTCGTACTTTCCAACTACCGTCATCATTTTGTTGCACGAATTTGCTTGGTGGTCCTTCTCCTCCTATTCTTGGATCATTTCCAGGATCATCCATATTCATAAACCATTCTTCCCCACCCGTTTTTGTTGGATAGATTTCCTTTATCCCGTATTTGTCTATGCCTGCATAACGAGTAGTAGGTGATATTAAATAGTAATTATAGATTAGAGTAGTTGCAGCTATGACAGCAAAGACGATAATACCGAGGCTTAACAGCGTATTTTTCTTCATACGGCTCTGTTTTTCAATCACTGCTTTAGCTTATCACTAATATTATCGTACGATCCAGCCAAGCCCAAAACAGTGACGGTTCTTAATCCAACCTATTGCTTCCTTCTTCCCAAAGAATAATTCGACGTGTGCCACATATGGGCAATAGATTACCATCGCATTTATAGCCCTTCGAATAGGTATTACGAAAGCCACTTGTTGATTTTCCTTAGGAAAAACCATTTAAGTAAAACGTATTAGTCTTCGTATCATACCCGATCTGTTTTAAATTCAATACCTTAAATCCATTATCATGTAAATATTTCATGAATTTGTCAAACAGACCTGCATTAGTATAATAGGGATGATTAGTAGTCAACGCAACGTTATGGAACGTAATTAGAGGAACTGCATTTATTTTGCCACCTTGATTCAAACTATTCTGGCTATTTACTATCTTAACGAAATCTGAGAATATGGTAGCATTATCAAATGAATCCTTAATTTCGATTATGTCAAAAGATAAACTTCTGATAGCATATCTATTTGCATAGGTGAGCTTACCGTCAGGAGTATAAGTCCTACAATCAGTTTGGGGATGCTTCATGAAGCCTTTGCAATCTAGGAACATAAGCGGATCGGTTCCTGATCTTGCCATATCATAATATTTTGCAACCGTATTTACCACGACCGGGTTATTTGATCCTTCATTGTACGGATATGCAAAGATTGTTGAATTATATCCATGGCTAGCAAGACATTGCTTTGAACCACCAATTTCAAAATTCAACTGACTTTGATTTAATGTGTTAAGATGAGCGTGAGTCATCGTATGCGATTCTATATCCATACCATCTTTTTGCATAGCAGCTATATCTTGCCAATTCATAGCACCGCTGTCAGTTGTCTTCCCGCAAATTATAAAAAAGTAGCCTTAAAACCATACTTGTCTAAAATTGGTTTTGCATAGATAAAATCTCCTATTCTGTTATCATCAAATGATAACACTACCACTTTGTTATTATTATTTTTAGCATTACTGTTGACAACGCTATCGCTGGTAACACTTGAAGATTGTACTGGTGAAATAGATGGATTTGAATTAGCGCCTTTGATGATAGAGCCACTATTGCCACTGCCGCCACTACTAACGCTATTTATTGTAAAAGTGAAAGATTTGCTGTGATGAAATGATTTACTTAGGGCTATATTTACAAAAGGATCACTACTGCCAATGATAAACACCATTGAAATTGTAATCCCAACAAAAACCGTAAGTAAAGTTTTTTTATTCCTATTCAATTCAGCTTTGCACATTGCACTCAACAGTTTGCCTGAGGGGTATTCACTTTTTTAATATCGCTCATCACATAAGTCATCTTCCATCTGGCAACACTAATTATAAAAATAATGCGATATATTCGACGAATATACTATGAAAATAATTAAAGCCATTTTTCTCTTCTAGACATATCAAAACTGTGAATTTTTGGTCTATATAGCGATAGCGTCGCGGTTGCTCTTGTTGTTGCTTAACTGGAATTCTTTTCCTCATTTTGTTACAATACCACATGATATTATTATCTTCAAGAAGCAACATTTGGACATTATTCTAATTTAGAATAAGTCTGCATATATTCTGTTTTAGGCATTTAAATATATTCATTAAACCTAGTCCGACACGGATGAGTCCACTATGCCAAGTTGATCCTGAGGTGCTCATCGTTTTATGCGGATGGGAGAGGAGCTGTTCATAACAGAACTACAAACGAACGTGTGTTTTTAAAGTTCTTGCCGATAATAAAAACACAATCCGCTGATGAAAGAAATTATGCCAAGAAAGTAGTTAATTGGGCATTAAGACAGATTCGAAAATGAAGTGCAACAGTAAGCAATAGCAACGGCAAATGATATTCAGTACGATACAATCAAAGAGTTTTAAGTGGATTGGTTCTGATGTTATTAGAGAATTGACAAGCGAGGAGATTCAGAGATGGCTCCGATGAAGAAGGGATGAAAGCAAATAGACATGGGTAGATTCAATTCCCATGATAGATGGCGCTATGCGTTAGAACACACTACAGGAGGCATCCGCGCTTGCGGACTAACTAGCATGCGAATGTCCTAGCCTAGTTGGATTTGCCAGGATGTGTCCCATGTGTAAACATGTCCATAGCAGCCTGTCGTTTGGCTTCACGCTCCTTTCGAGTCATACTCACCTGCATAGATAGAGACCAAGTGTGACCAAAAGGGTCTACTAGCTTGCCATAACGTTCACCCCAAAACTGATTATCGATAGGCATAACAATCTTTGCCCCAGCTCCAACTGCTCTTTCCCATAACTTGTCTACGTTCCTTGAGTAGACGTGCATGGTTACAGTGCTATTACCAAGTGAAGTAGGGGAGGCAGTATTTCCTGGAAATTCATCGGACATCATTAGAATTGAGTCCCCAATCTTCATCCTTGCATGCAGAATTTTTCCATCAGGTAATGTTTCAACACCTAGTTTTTTTGCCCCAAATGCATTTTTGTAAAAATCAATCGCCTCAGCAGCTCCGTTTATTATCAGATACGGAGTTACAGTACTAAAACCTCTTGGTATGCGGTCTTGTGCACCTATGGAAGATTTCCTTCTTTTTGATTTCTTAGTCTTCTTATTTTCTTTCTTCATGAGAGTGTATTTACTCCTCTCAATATAAGCATGTTGAGAATAATTAATTAGTAGAATTTGCTTTTATCTTTAGCGAGGGCCAGTATATCTGTACAGCCGTAGGCCTGTATTTGCGTGTTGTGCTGCCTCCATGCTTGTCAGTTAGTTATCGTGATATAGATAGCAACTTTCGAATGATATAGGTATTGCGTATCGGTTGGAATGGTTGTCGATTGGAGGCTAATACCAACTATTTTTTTGGGTAACGCAAGTAAATAGCCCTAACAATGATTGATTTTAGATTAGAAACTAGGTTCGTCACCCTCAGTTACCATCTTCTCAAAATCACCCTTTAAGTTACCAGAATCAAATAGGATTCTGCTAGTGATATAGCGATTAGTTTGGATAGGTAATAAAGGGACAATATTGACGCGGGTTCGGTGGTATGAGAGACAAATTTGACCCAATTTCGCAACCCAGATGAACGTATTGCAAGTTATTGGCCTATTAGATTTCTGCTTAAATTCATGCTATCGAGGCTTATTTTCGTTTCTGGAATATTGACATCGTCTTTAATACGCCAAGCATCTTCCATCAGTTAGTAGTCGGACTGACATCGACCATTCT
This sequence comes from Candidatus Nitrosopolaris rasttigaisensis, assembly GCA_933226995.1. Lineage (GTDB taxonomy): Archaea > Thermoproteota > Nitrososphaeria > Nitrososphaerales > Nitrososphaeraceae > Nitrosopolaris > Nitrosopolaris rasttigaisensis. The sequence continues at coordinate 14,900 of CAKOFP010000035.1, forward strand.
GCTTTCTTTCAAGCCCTTGTCCTGTCTCCAATCCCTTGTAGACACCGAAACCGAAACCAAAAGCCACTGAAATGAATTTTGAGCAATCTAAAACATTTAGTATTATTGAGATTTCCCTGACCAAATGCTTTTCAGTTTATCCGTAGAGGATTTACCATAGTTAGCGTTAGTAAAAACTTCTAAAGTAAACATAAACAAGCATACAAATCTCTTATTACGAACTGACTACGTCGATGATGTTTTCAATTAAAAACATCTTACATGGACGACATTTAGTGCCTAGAGTCCAGACATTACTATCTGGAAGCACGTCTATGTTACATGCCAATATCCTTTACAAAATTTGAAACATTCGACAGAGCAGACTCTACCGAATTGTATTTGTTCTCATAAAGCAATTGTCTTTGTTCTTGTCCTTGCATGGGATATCTGATGTTAGAATAAATATTATTCTAATACTTAATCATATTCCTTAATCAAATTAATCTACGATCACAGGATCGTAAATCTGATTAACGGCAGTAACAAATTTGTTTTGAAGATCAATGTGAGATTGCGGTGAGGCCATGTAAATTACATAAAAGAACACAATTTCTGTCCTAATGATGATTCGACGCAAAGGAACAATTTAGAGAGATGATAAGAAAAAGAAATCTATTCCTTCTCATCTGCTACCGCTATCGCAAAGGGATGTTGTGAGATATAACCCTCGGGCCAATCGATATCCGCAGAGTCCCATGAAACACCCGAATCAGTAGAGAGAAATATTCCGCGGTTGTTGACAGCATAGAACATTCCTGCAGCATTTGGATTCGATGTTAGAATTGAAATAATTGTTCCTCGTGGTTCTGGAAGACCTTTTGAAATTGCTTTCCACTCTTCTCTATTATTAACGGATCTTCTATATACTAACGAATTCGCGTCATCCCTGGAATGCGCCTGCCACGGCGATCCGGAAGCAGATACAATAATGGTTTGGGGGTCTGCTGGGTCTACTGCAAGTCCAACGAGATACTCATGCTTTAGCCCGGCCATAGGCCTCTTCCATGATTCTCCATAATCAAAACTTTCAAAGTAGCCGTCGCCTGCGGCAGAGTATAATCTTTCGGGAGCCATTTGATGTGTAACCAAAGTGTGCGTATCATACGGGCCTTCCTCCACCTTGTCTATCGATGTCTTGCCGCCGTCATGACTTTGGATTAATGCTCCGGCTTCTATTGCTACAAAAATATAATCAGGAATGTTAGCATCTGATTCAATCCAACGTACGTGAGATGTCCAAGGTCTAGGAGGGAAACTCCACGACTTGGACGACCCTAAATTGTTGAGCGCACTCAATCTTTGCCAGGATTCCCCCTCATCATCGGATCTATAAAGCGCGCTTGGCTCAGTCCCAACATATACACGTGCCTCTAGACGGTTAACGGAAATTGACGTCACTTCATTGCTGGAAATTTGATCATTACCTATTCTATTCCAAGTCTGCCCAGCATCATCAGTCTTCCACAATCCATCGCCAAACGTCCCACAATACGCACAGTTTCCATTCCTAGGATCGAATGCTAAACATTGTGGATGGGTTCCTCTCAAAGACTCATGGGTTTTCCATCCTGTTTTGCTAGATTCAATCGACAGGAGTGAATCCTGCATTGCTGCTATAATGATCGTCATTTAGAACAGGTATAGTACACACTTTTTCATATTTAACTGGACTTGCTTATGAAAAAATATTTCTTCAAATCAGTGATAGAATATTTAGGTGTCAACAAGCATTCGCAAGATGCGAATTATGCGGTATAACGTTTACGATAGAGCAAGAGAAGGAATAGTATAAGAAATTAGAGAATAAAGAATATCAGGAGCCAAAAATTGGAGAGTACCCGAAAGAACAAGAAAACATAATTAGTTTTATAATTTCTCATTCTCGATATCTCTATTCCTTTCCTCTCTGAGAGCGGACCACCACTTTCTATTTCTCTTTTTAGTGGCGCCGAATGCAGTCCTAGCAAACCCAAAATATCCTAACACTGTTTCGGCGGCCTCGATCAGCATATCACGATATTTTTCTTTGTCATACCTTTGTTCTTGGTCTTTTCCTTGTTTGATAAATTCGAGGCGTGACTCGCGAAGTGGGTTTTTATGTTGTGCATCTGTGTAAACATATTGGATATTCTCTCCAAGTATCAAAGATTTGCCGGCATCGTATATCTGTGATCTGCGAATTATATATTAGGTTGATAGCACTTCAATTCTGCACCAGGCCTTATTACTACTCCTCTTTCTCTGTCCGTCAGGAAACTTATCCGTCTTATGTTTCTTGATTGTGATCACTTTATAAAATATAGCCCTCTAATTGATTGCAAAAGGCTACGCAATGCAGAGTAATTCCTACGTCAATAGATATTCCATTGGTGATTGGAGTCATCATTAATAAAACAGTATCGAGTCAGTAATTGAAGCCTTTAAGTTTTTCGTAACATCTTTACTACTTCATGTTAACTCTGTCTTTCATGTCGATCGCATTGGTATTGTCTTACCAAAATATGCTTTAACGTGAGGTCTGTAAAGATAGTATACGATGAAAGCGCTAATGCCTATACCAACTATATTTCCTAAAAGGTTTGATCCTGTATTGGAAAATACTCCAACAGACGTTATCGAAAGGGAGACTATGTCTATGACAATTCCAATAAACAATACTATTATAGATATAGTCCACGCCCATCCCATTCCCTTCAATAATCCGTAGGCCATGACAAGATTTGCAACACCGAGTGCTAACCATATTGCACCAAATACTAGGAAAATTATACCAAGAATCTGAGGTTCTATTTGTGACCCTAAATTACTGCTTGTTGTCTGAAGGCCATTCATAAGAAATGGACCAATAACGACTAACCCTATTCCGAGAAGAAGGGATAGAACACCGGTTATTATAATTAAAATCGCAATAATCGAAACTCCACGTGGCCTCGATTGTTTCTGCATTTACTAATCCTAACTTTTAATGCTGGCATGTAATATATTAACAAATGAGAATTATTTTCTGCATAATTTGTCTCGTAAATCAAAAATCACCCTCAAAAACACCTTCACAAATTCTTTAGCCGACCTTTGCAGCAATACAAATTGAACTTTATAAGAATAGATTGAGATATTCTCCTCTAAGACATGGTTGAATTAGGATTCCGTGAGGTGCTTAGCCTAGCGCAAACAATCGGAACAGTAG
>CAKOFP010000036.1 GCA_933226995.1 Candidatus Nitrosopolaris rasttigaisensis
AAATTAGATGTAAGTTGAAATATCTACCGACCGGCTCTTTCTCATTCCAATATAATAATCTACTTTTTGTTCACAACACTAGGACAAAGTGCACTGAAAATATTTGCAGAAAAATTTGGCCACAACTAAATGTCAACAATATAGTCAATTTCAGCGGAAGGGTGGGAAAAGGATTACACCATGATTTTTAAGTCCAAATTTCTAGCTCTTATCCGATGATGATCCTCGATGAGGACGGAGAGAAGGCAGTCAGATTAGCCAGGCGGGTCGTAGAAGCTCATCTTAACACGTTGATCTCTTCCGGTACTGCATATGTTGGCGATGCCAGTATTGATAACGATGATAATTACGTGCTTAGCCGAAATACCGAAGGCTGTGGAGTCTTCGTCACGCTGAACTATTTGGATAGTCACAAACAAGAGCACTTACGTGGTTGCATTGGTTTTCCAATAGCGGAGAAAAGCCTGTACCATTCAATAATTGAAGCTTCTATTGCAGCTGCCACACAAGACCCAAGATTCTCCCCGGTCGACAAAAAAGAACTTGCAGACATAGTTTTTGAGGTAAGCATTCTGACTCCGCCTGTGGAGATCAAAGTACAGAACCCGATGGACTATCTGAATGTCATAAAGATAGGCAGAGACGGATTAATATTGACATGGAGGGACGGATCAGGACTATTACTTCCACAGGTTCCAGTCGAGTTAAAATGGGACACCGAAGAGTATCTTGCAAATCTTTGTTATAAGGCGGGCGCGCCGCCGGACATTTGGCTCATGTCTGATTCAAAGCTGTTTTCTTTTCAAGCGAGTATCTATAAAGAGTCCGATCCCAACGGCAGTGTTGTAAGAGTTAGGCTTATATCTGACTCTTAAGATGCCTCCTGAAGTTTGCCAGTGAAGCTGTTCGTTTGTTTGAAATCCATGTTTTTTTGCTCTCTTTTTTTGTCATGCCAACCAACAGGGAAACGAACAAGTTGTGGACTTTAAGGATAAAAACCAAAATATGTGTTCACTCAACCTCATATCGACGCTGACTTGCGGCCAAAAGCATATCTCACACCATACGGAGTCGGTCTGGGCCACGCAAGCAGACTAATAATGATAGCCAAGCAGCTTCAGAATTTAGGCGTCAATTTGAGATTTTCTTCGTCTGGAGAGGCCCTAAGGTATATCTCAATGCATGGATACGATTGCCTACCAATCCCACCCGTCGAATTGGCGTGGAGCGTTGACGGAGGTTTTTCTATACATGACAGCATCGCGAAACTTCCTCATTTATTCACAAATCTCTGCAGGCAAGTAAATACCGAAACTCGCAATATGTTAGAATACGAGCCTGACATCATTGTCTCAGATACGAGGCTGTCATCACTTTTATCAGCTGAATTATTGGGAATTCCTTCTATAGTTATTTTGAATCAGCTAAAATTATTACTCTCACCGAGATTAAGGGAGCTCAAGGTTGCAAGGATTTACGAGAGATTGAACGGTGAAGTTCTGGGTATCATGTGGTCGCTTGCAGACAAAATTCTTGTTCCTGACCTGCCTCCACCGTATACTCTAGCCGAGCACAACATTTGGGACATCAGTACTGTAGCTGGAAAATTAGAATATGTCGGCCTTACTACCCCAAAAATTCACGTCAACGAAGAACAAATCAGCAAGGTTGCTCAATTTCTTGGTTTGGAAAGAAACAGACCAATTATTTTTATTCACGTCAGCGGTCCTAGCAATACTCGAATGCCTCTGATCAGAACCGTAATAGATGCCTGCAAAGCCCTTCGATCTGAAATTCAGTACGTGATTTCAGAAGGGAATCCGAGAGGAGACACCAGCCCCAAGAAACTATGTGGTTCAGGGTGGTACTATGAATGGTGCCCAGTTCGAGACGAGATCTTTGCAATGAGTAATGCCTTGGTACTGCGAGGCGGACACGCTGCTCTGTCGCAGGCCATTCAGTTTGGTAAACCCATCCTCACCATTCCTATAGAGAATCATGGTGAACAATTAGGCAACTCCAAGAAAATAGCAAAAATTGGGGCCGGTATTGTGTTAAACGCAAAAGAACTCAAGGCAAGCCAAGTTACCAATGCGATGTATGAGGTAATCGACGATTCCCAATACCAACAAAAAGCAAACGTACTAATGAAACTCACAGAAAAACTAAACGGAATCGAGAATGTCGTGAAGATAATTCGGTCCTATCTCAAATGAGATAGTATTCATGTTCTTGAGGGCAGATTCTGTCATTATGTCTATTGACTTCCTGTATTTCGCATAGTCTTGTTTCGTGAACGTCAACAGCGCATCTATCATACAACTCTGGTCTGACATTAGCCGGAGTTTATGTTCTTCTATCCCCAGTTCCTTGGCAATATCATATATACCCTGAGTTGGCAGTAACAAAGGCATCCAGGGGATCTTGTTTGAGGACAAGATTTTCTTGAAAGTTAATTCTATCAACCAAAGAGGATGGATGGCAGTGCTCAAGGGCACGACGACTCCTTTCCCTCTCAAGCGAGTCAGAACTTGAGTTGCAACGATTTCTTGCAAGATTGTTTTATGACTGCTTTGGCGTCGTTGTTGCTGTTGCTGTTGCTGTTTTTTTTGTGGATCATCTACCCTCGCTAGTCGAATTGAATAATTCTTGGTGTTCATTCTATTAACCACCAGTCCAAATGTCTTCAAATTTTGTCTCAGGTCGTCATCGTCGGTATAGAGAATTATTATCTCTGGAAAGAAGCCGCACTTTAGCACTGCCATGCAAGAAATAGCGGATAACGTGTTGTGGATGATACACAATACTTTTTCGTCTTGACATGCAAAAGGTAGACCGCCTAGACCTGCGTCTATTTCAATACAAAGGTATGCCGATTTCTTTCCTATGAATATCTCGATAAGTCTATTGGCGTCAAACTCGTTTTTTGCCGGACGCGCAGAGGAGGAAAGTGAAGAAGCAGAAGAAGAATGAGTAGAAGATTGCCGAGAGGATGATAACGACGATGATAATGAGGGTTGTAATGCTGCTGTAAGTTCGCCTGTAGAAGCAAATTCGAGATCTCTTGGCTTGTAATCGACTTTTGCGTTATTGCTTATCTGAACTTTAACATAGAATTTCTCGTTGGGCAAAATTTTCAGTTTTCCAATATTAACGACTTCTGCCAAGATTTCTTCAAAACGTGCAGTAGACACCTTTTTTGCGATAGCAACTTTATTAATCCCAAACATTTCTCCTGTAATCGCCGCGCCCTCTACTACGTCGTCCAACTCAAAGACGACACATTCTTTTTCAAGGACGATATCCCTAAGCTCGACATCTTTTGATCTAAGGGCATCCTTGATATGGGCAATCAGTTTATCAATTCGGCCTATAGAGAACTGAGACGGAAATACTAACAATACCGTTTTGCCTTGTTTATTCGTCTTGGACTTCTGCCGGCGTCCTCTCTTCCTGATGTTCAACTTCAATTCCTCAACATCAGGGTTTCCAGAAATTAGAGCTGACTTACAGCATCTTCGATATTCTTTTTATCTGCCGCGTTGGGTGTTTGTTCGAGATACTTTAGCAGGTCATCTTTGGCACCAGAGGTTTTTTCAATTTGTAATCTCGCGAAGGCGCGATTTTTGTAAATTGGTCCAAATCTATACGGATTGATATCGATTGCCTTCGTGTAATAATCTTCGGCTTTAAGATAGTCCTTGCTCTTCAAATAATAGTTTCCAAGGCCACGAAAAGCAAGATAATATCTGGGATTAAGTGAGATCGTCTTTTCGTAGCAAGAAACGGCTTCTTCTGAATTAATCTCATTAAATATTCCTCCCAACAAGCACCATGGTTGTGGGTTGTCATCGTCCAACTTGACCGCTCTTCGCAACTTTTCTATAGCATCATTAGTCCTTCCTTGCTGGCGAAGTTTTTCTGCTTCAAAACAGATTCTGTTTGACTCAAGGAACTTTAGGTCTTCATTTTTAAAAATATCTTTCATATCCTGTGGGACTATCACCAATGTAATCATATCGTCTTGTTCCCAATCCTGCTCGAATTTAAGTTCCGGTATTGCTCCTATTGTATCGGGTTCTGGGACATAAGTTAGAATTCTGCGTTCTTCAGAATCATAACCAGATACTATGGTAGCATGTTGCACTGTTTCGTGAATTCCAGGAAGGATAGTTATTGGAGGAATACCTTGGTCTATCCGCCTTTTCAGATCCTTTATTGATCCTCTATAAATGTGGGTCTTAAAGCCATGTTTTTCAGCAAGCTCTATTCCCTCCATCATTATCGAACCCTTCATCCCAGGATATTTTTTGGCAACGGCCATAGCCTCCTCTAATTGGATTTCTTCTCCCCAATATTTCGAAACCACATTAATAACCAGAGGAAGACAAACGTTTTCTTCCTCCTTACTAACGAGTGGAAGTGTTATTGAATGATCTTCAGGTTGAGATTGCACTCTGGATTTGATAGCGCTTTTAATCAAATAAAAATCAATCTTGTTGTGGTTGTTGACGGAATTAGTCCGAGACAAGGAGAGAGAAAAAAACTAATAGCATAGAAAATATGGTTGGCACTAAAGATTAAGATAAAGATAAAGATAAAGATAAAGATAATGATTAAGATAAAAATAGATTAACCATAATCCTTTGTTTCTATAGACTTAGAAATTTCGACAATAGATTAAGACCGTCTGCTCCACTTTTTTCTGGGTGGAACTGCGTACCGAATAATTTTTTCTCCTTGTGACAAAAAATCTCGTGTTCACAATGTATCGAAGATGCAAGAGACTCAAAGTCTTCAGGCAACTTTGCCACACAATATTTATGACTCTCATAAACGAGAAGCGTCTTCATATCGGCAGAAATTAGCGAGCTTGATTTCGACACCTTTAAAGAAATAGTGTCCTGAACAGGCATAGCCATCTTGCTGATAGTACCGCCTAGCGTTAGTGCCAAAATCTCTGCACCATAACAGATTCCCAATAGTGGTATATTATTTTCAAAACATTGCCTTATAATTCTAGAATTTACGATATTAATCTCTCGATCGTTCATGCGTCTGCCAGATAAAATTACTTTGTCACAAGATAAATTATTATTAGTATCATTAGTACGATTGATATTATTAGTGTTATTATTGGTATCGATTATATAGCGACCGTCATTATCGTTCTTCTTATCATATTTAGCGCCATCACCAAGACCCTGATTCTTATTGTTGTCGCCGGGATTATGCCCATAGTATTTGTAATTGGAGCTGTTGTTATCGTCGTTAATATCGAGAGTAACATTGGTGAGGCTGGAAAAACTCTTTTGGATGTAATTTGCTCCCAGTTTGTTAAGACATGCCACAATATCTGGTGTGAAGGGAGATAGATTATCTACAACAAGAGTTGTTTGCATCCGGGTTTTCTTAACGGTCATGCGTATTAACCAAGCAACTGTTCAATTGAGCTATCAATCAACTAAGCTATCCTACATGAATCGAAATATAATGATTTTCCACTATTCCGTTAATTACTTTGAGTATCCCAAAGTTCACAACTTTATTATCACTGCTGTGCCATTCAAAAATTCGCAGAGCCGTAGGCATAGTAGTGGCATTGGAACTAGCGGAAGAAGAAGAACCTCCTTGACTAGGCGACGAAAATTCTTGCAGAAATTTTGTGATGGCTGATTTTACTAAATCGATCTGTGAATCTGCTAGATAGGTGACATCCGCGTCTCTAAAGCTGAGCGGCGCGGAAACAGCAGTTGGCTTTACAACAGTTAGACCTGCAGAGACAAATATTTTCTCTAACCCTAGTATTCTTTCTGCTCTGTGGAGAACTAGAGTTTGATTTGCTAGTTGCTGTTGTTTGGTTGTGGCGCTGGCGTTAGAGGGCGCTGCAGGCGATGTTCCGTTTGCGGCAGTGGTCGTACCGCCAGATGTTTGATTTACAGGACCAAGTCCCGCAGCCTTTAGAAGATAATTTTCAAAAGCCTGTTGGGGCGTATCACCCAAACCAACGTAAACGTTTCCAGTTACAGAAGCTCCTACTACAGCAATTGTCCCCAACTGAATTACACCTCCCCCAGAAGTACTAGCCGTGTACACAGGAATAAAGTAAACTTCTTGGCTTCCTATTCTGTAAAGTAAGCTGTCACCAACTCGTGTGTTGCGTAACAAGCTCTTCTCTTTCGCATAGGCAGGATCCTTTTCCAAAGCATCTCTTGCTGCACCGGGGCCGAGCAGTTTTGTAGCCGAGTCAAGAGGAACTGAATAAAAAATCATCTTACCAAAATTTTGCAGGTTATTTTGAACCACCATGTATCCTACGAGGTTATTAGAAGGAGAATTACTTAGTTGCATAGATTGCATTCCCACGAATTGTGGTTTATCAAAGCCAGGAGGTTTAGTAATTATGTAATTTGTTGAAACCTGGTCAGGAGATTTATAGAACTGTTGGGCTTCAATGAATGTCTTGGGATCAGTGACATGGTATTGATTAAACCTGTTAACTTTCCACAAAAACATCTCCGCTGGATATACAAGTTGCTTGCTTAGCCATTCCGGGGTTTTAGTCAATACGGCACCGTCGCCGCCATTAATGCCCGCATATTGTTCAAAGAAAATTTGCGAGAACGGATCGTTGTTACCACTAGTAGGGTTCCTTATTATTTTGACAGAGCCGTTATACGCATCTATTAACGCAAATCCAACCAACCTCAACATATCACCGGAGCTCCAAGGAACGTGACTAGTATCTAGAAAAACGATAAGAGGCATCAAC
>CAKOFP010000037.1 GCA_933226995.1 Candidatus Nitrosopolaris rasttigaisensis
CTCTTCAATATCACCCTTCGACTTCTATTTCAAAAGGGGAAAAAACAATAGGTTTTAGGTGAAATGAACTACAGAGATAAGACTGATATATCAGCGACAATCCTAGAAGTCGCAAACGGTGGAGCATCTAAATCCAAAATAATATCAACTGCATTTCTGAATCACTCTAGCAGCTTGCAATATTTTAAAATGCTTCTTAAGAATAAATTGTTGGTCTATCAAGAAGAAAAGCGAATGTTCAAGACCACTCCTGCTGGTATCCAATTTTTGCAACTATATCATCTAATGAGTGAGTTAGTTATGTGAAAATGACAACTTAGCTGGCATTCAATGCGCAAACTGACGATGTGGGTTTATACACCGGTTGTTAAGTTTTTAGTATTTAGGTGCCCATTTACGAAATTAACTCTAGTTATTCCTCTTCTATCAAACCTAGTGTGTCCACAATCCACAAAATGCTGCCTCATTCTCCTCCATCTCCTTGTCAATAAACAAGTCCAAAAATCCTTACCATGTAGCGCAGGTCTGCGATGGACTCGCCTTCTCTAGCTGTTTCTATCATTAATTCCAAGGCGGCTGGCGTATTTACATCATTCTCTATATAACTAGTGAATTCCTTAGTCAGCCTTGTCCTACGACGAGGGATTTTAGTACCTATGTCCTTCCAAAGCGCATTTGCGATTGTTTCGTCCGTCGAATAGAATTTATCAAGTTCAGATCGTGAGAACATGAAAGGTTGTCTGTAATGCTTCGAAAAGAGATAAAGCCGTATAATATTTGAGTTATATTTTCTTATCAGATCCCTTATTCTTATGATGTTGCCAAAAGATTTGGACATTTTTTTGCCGTTGATGCTTACTAATCCCACGTGATTCCAGATCTTGACTGGTCGTTGATTTGAGGTCAACACCTGCAGTTGTGCCAAAAGTGACTCGTGATGCGGATACACTAGCTCCGTTGCACCGCCATGCATATCGTATAGTCCGTTAAAGATCGACATTGCCACAGAAGAGTCCTGCATATGCCACCAGGGGACGCCTACTCCTAGCGACTTGTCATAATATTTCTGACCGAAGTCATCGATTCCATTCCAAAGCAGGATATCAGTAGGATTTTTTTTCCCCGGTGCTATATCAACTCTGCTATTAACTAGATCCTCGCGACTCATATGTGAGAGCTTCCCGTACGAGACTAGCCAACTTGTATCTAAGTATATATTGCCATTAGAAAAGTAAGCACGTTTCTTACTAAGAAGCTCTAGTATTAGCTTTTTAGCAGTTTCTACGTAATCAGAAGTCCTGGCAATACATAGGGTATTGATACCTAAGGATTGAATATCAATCATGAGTTCCTTTATAAATCTATTAGAAATGTCCGCTGCAGTCGACCTTTCCTCCTTTGCCCGTAACGATATCTTGGGATCTATATCAGTAATGTTTAAGATTGCTCTTGTCCGCTTTCCACTTGACATTAAATATTTTGCTACTAAGTCATAAAAGAGAAGTATTCTTGCATGCCCAAGATGAGAAAAATCATAGACTGTAGGACCACAAATAAGCATCCTAAAGTTGCCGTCCCTTGGCGTTGCCTTTTCTTTCAGTCCAGATAATGTGTTGAATATTCTCAATAATCGCTAATGGTATGCTTCTAATTCATTATTAAGGTAACATCACCAACTTAGAGGTAAAAAAGGTCTTCTGAAGCTTCCCATAATTTTCTTGATTGTGCAATACAAGCATAAAGTAGAGATCCATATTTGTTACGAGAGACCACTCTCGGGACGACCATCAAAACTAAGGCGATTGTGAAAGTACAACACCATCGCTGGCATGTCGGGCAATCAAACGAGAACAGTTTGCAAAATTTTCGCATTCAAATGCACGTTTCCTGGATGCCTCCGCATTGCATATTTCCCGTTAACTAGTCACGGATACTTTCCGTAATCGTTATAAGTTACCTCTGTATTACTCTATCTAAAAGGGTTCTCGTGATCATGAACTCTGGACGGAAAGAGAAAGATTTATCCAAGAAATTAATATCTCTTGACCTTGACGAAGGGATTAGGATTGAACATCAGTCTCAGCCCAAGAAGCTTTTTATAAACAGAAATGCGTGTGGTAATTTTGTTGCGCAGTTTATCGATAAAGAGAAGAACCAAAATAGTGAAATTAATAATATACAATACTTCTCGTCAGATGTTGAGGTATTGGAATATGTAAAATCCAGATTTAATAAAAATTTCTCCATCTCGCTCTACTAGCACAAATTCGCTATGGCATATCAAAGAAGTGAGGCCGCCTTTCGAATAAATAGTGAATTATTCCTGACTTGAACCGAAAGCCTATCACTGCGAGGTCTTCTTGTTTTTCAACACCACCATCCTGCCCTTTCTGGGTGAATTGTGTCATACCACCCGCTGCCATGGGGTGGTCCTAATTCAGTAAAATCTATACTAGCATTACTACTACTTAAAAGATAATTCGATAATTTTACCTTATGGTATTAAATTTAATAGGTCTTTCTCTTCCTACCCTTTTGCGAGGCCTAGAACCAGACCCGCCGAAGCACTGGATGCGAGTGGAATACCAATATGTGATACCGGGTGGGGCGCGCCAATATTGTTTGAGATATGTGTAATTGCATCTCTAACCCAAGTAATCCCACCTTGTGACAGTACCTGGATTCTATTCCAATCAACGTTGACGATTCGCTGATATTCTAAATATGCAATGGCAGCAATGAAAAGACCAATAATTACGGCGGCCAATTTGATTACCTTTTTGATCGCATACCCTGTAATTAGACCAAGAAAAAACCCACCTCCGACTGTTCCAGCAAATGGTGCAAGATCAGTTGAAATCATTTACCCTCCTTCCTGAGAAATTGCTCAATTGCTCTTCGGATAAATGTGCTCCTAGGAATGTCACCGCGCGCCTTGTCTGGTTGTTTAACCAGGGAAATTGGTAATGTGATTCCCACTTTCTCTGTATTATCAGTCTTTCTTGTACCTACCATACTAGTACTACGCAACGTACACTTGATAAAGATTTCCTTTATTGACGATCGTTTGTTAATGGATCTCTGAGGTCAGTTCAAAAACAGATTATTTCTTATTTTTGGATAATTGTGTCTCTAAGCATTCTATTAATTTGTACTGTGAAAATAAAAGGGCCATAATCACAGGTTCTGTGCGAAAGGGCCGCCCCTTCGCATTAATTGCCTTTGAATATCTGTAACAATCATTTAACATTTTAAGAAACGTCTTTCTATCTTCATCTGGCAATCTATCCGCAAATCCTTTCCAGGATGCAATCTCTTTCGTTAGTATGTCTTCATGGGGAAATAGACTCATTATGAGGATTGATTTTGATACAATCTTTTAAGAATTGAAGTAACAAAAGGGTAGGGGCCCTCTGATAAGGTCCCTAATTTATCGTGGTTTCGCCCCAATGATTTCTGCGTTTAAGAATTTCTGAAAGGCAGGATTAAACCAACCGTCGGGTTCTACTTGTTTCCATATCTCCCCTATTGTTCCTCTTCGAAAACAATTTCTCATCCTTTGTAACCAACCGGCCCATTCATTGTCATCAAGTACTCTTCTCTGTCGCATCGCATAAGCGTGAGCGCACATCCATAGAATATAGAAGGAAAACGCCGTTTCTCTCTTGTTCGCGTAATCTCGTGTGTCTATCACCCTTGCTATAGAAGGGTCCTCCATGGCGAGCATTGCCATATTATGAAATTTCTCGTCCAAGTCGTTTAGAACTCTTGTTTCCTGGTCACTCGATAGAGCCTGTATTTGCCTCTTCGAAAAGTAAAGTGTCAGAACCATTGTACCCACTATTCCTATTGATTGTGTCAGACTGAGTGTGTCTGAAAATCCTATTAAGACCATAAATAATCATAAGAAGGGTTAGAATTAATTGTACTGAGAAGTGAATGGTGACCGGCACAAATTGCGATTGAGTTTTCAGATTTGTGCCATACCTCCATCTACAGAGTTCGATCCCCGTGACAAAACTGCTGTCATCCGACGCGAGGAAGGAGACGGCGCTTGCGATTTCTTCAGGATTGCCAAATCTTCATAGTGGTATGGTGTTCATGAAGGTCGTTTTCAATTTCTCGGCATCTTGTACACTCTGCAAAGCATGTCTTAACCCAGGTGTGTCTATTTGATGATAAAGAAGGATGCAATAAGCATTAAATTCTTTCTCGCCCTTTGTAACTGAAATATTTTAATGTTATACGGCGTACCGTTTCCGTGTTGTACACAAGCGTGACCATTTCTAATGAATGCATGCTGTGACTGCGGATTCAATCCTTCAACTTAGTGGCGGCATCTATTCCCAACGTTTGTGGTGAGTTATCTATATTAGTTGACAATATATACATGTAATATGTAATGGTGTACAAACGCAAAGGCGACGTACTTAATGGGTACTCATGTTTCAATTTCGGGCCCCGAAGCTGCTGATCGTTTGGAAATACGTGAACTTGTGGATGCATATGCACATTGTGCGGATAGACGTGACGCGAAGGGGCAAATGTCACTTTTTACTAAGGACACACACTTCGTTGTATTCATGGATGCAAGATCCGAGAAACCGTCAGTGGAACTGAACCGACGAGAAGACTTGGCGCCCGTATTCGACGAACTGAATAAATATGAAGCTACAACTCATTTCATGGGACAAAGCACTGTTGTCCTAGATGGAGATCGTGCAACTGGAGAAACATATTGCATTGCCCATCATGTGTCTGCATCTGAGGGGAAACGGACTCTTTTTATTGCTTCTCTTCGTTATTATGATGTCTTCGCAAAAGTCGAGGGAAAGTGGCTTTTTGCCGAGCGCAAGCTCATGGTTGATTGGACGGACACCCGCCCCATAAATGTCTGATTAGATCTTAAGCGGCAGCGCGAGTGAACCAGCATGAAATTCACTCCGGTTAAAATGCGCCGGTTTCAATCCACTTGCGGGTAGTTTCGCCGAATTCTTTCTGCCGCTCTCACCACACATCTCTTATATATCATCCAGGAATTTCATCTCCTGATAAAAATGTTAGGAGAACAAATTGGAGAATTAAAGGGAAAAATAATGGGTCAGAGGGTCTTGGATTCCGAAGGCCCCAGGATGGAAACAACTCTCTCGTCTACAGGGAGCTTTAGGGGGACGAATGTCAAGGAAACAGTGACATTTGTCGGCACACCAACATCCGCCGGAGTGATCCACGCCCAAGGACACGGAGTAATCATGGGTGGAGAATCAGAAATGGCAACATTTAGAGGAGAAGCGTTTAGAAGAATCAGTTCTTCAGGAAGCGTAAAGACGCGTGGATCGAATTTCTATAGGACAACGCCATCGAGTGATAAATTGGCATTCCTCAACAATGTTGTTGGAGTATTCGAAGCTGAGGTCGATCCGGAGGGAAATTTTACAGAGAAAATCTGGGAATGGAGGTAGCGGGTTCCTATTCTCTTTTTTGAATAGTTTCTATAAAGCTTCCCCGGTATTTTAAATAAATTACTGTGCCCAAAGCGTACAGGATATTATTCATTCGGTTCGTCCTACCACTCTGCTGCAAATATCCATGACACCAATCATACAAATCGTGATATTTAATGGAGCCTGCAATCAGTATTTTCTTATTGCTCATGTCCTTTCCTTAATTGTGCCATTTGTGTACAGTACATATTCATGACAGGCCTGCGCGCAATATTTGAGTAACTCTCCTTTTATTGTCAGCGTCCCTTGACTGATCTTTATTACTATTTGTCATTTTCTGTTTGTATGCTTGTTTTTTGGCCATTAATGCTCGTTGTTGTCGATTGTTGAATGCTTACTTGTGCGTGTGCTGTTAGGGGCAGCAGTGTTGTTAATAGCGATAGCGTGATTAGAGCACGATTGTGGATGCCCATTTAACAATAACTCCTAGCGATTCCATATAAGGATTCGAAGCAAACGTTGAATAATTTAAACCGAGTCCAGACGCTCTCTGAACAGTAATCTGGCCCAAAATCGCACCAAAATATCCTCGATTGTTAAAAATAATATGGCCAGTCCCTGAAATTGCCGGCGCCGGGTTTGACATACTAGTATAATCGTTGTTCATGATCGTCCAAGTATTGCATCCTGATTGGAGTTGTAACGGTCTATTTGATCCCGAAATGAAAATATTATTGGCAACGATACAGTGATCGCACCATCAAGCGTCTGAACCGTAGGGCTCAATATTATTATAATAGTATATGCGACCAAAAGTATGTCAGAACAGCCGTTGTCAAACCTGAAGCAGATGCGTTGGGACATTGCCAAACTTTTGGAGATGGGCGTTGACGAAGCACATAACCGGGACACGTGAAGAGTGGCTCTCAGCGCGGCTCGAGCTGCTCAAGGCGGAGAAGGAACTCACGCGGCGCAGCGACGAGCTGGCGAGGCGGCGGCAGGAGCTGCCGTGGGTTAGGGTCGACAAGGAGTATCGATTCGAGACCGACGATGGGAGCGCCTCGCTGGCAGACCTCTTCCGAGGGCGCTCGCAGCTCCTCGTCTACCACTTCATGTTCGGGCCCGACTACACGGGAGGATGTCCTTCCTGCTCGGCGATCGCGGACGGGTTCGACGGCTTCGTAGTCCACCTGGCTAACCACGACGTCACGCTTTCGGCTGTGTCGCGGGCGCCTCTCGCGAAGCTGCATACGTACAAGCGGCGGATGGGGTGGACGTTCCCTTGGGCGTCCTCGCTCGGCAGCGACTTCAACTTCGACTTCAACGTCTGGTTCACCGAGGAGCAACAGCGCGAGGGAGGTATCGAATACAACTACCGGCGCGAGGAGGCGGAGCGTGAGCCGCTCGCAGGGAAGACCGTTCGAGAGTGGCAGTTGCGCGGCGGCCAGGGGCCCGTCGCGGAAATCGCGGCCATGACCGGAACCGACGTGGCCACATACACACGCGAGAGGCCGGGCATGAGCGCGTTCGTGCTCGAGGACGGGGTCGTCTACCACACATATTCCACCTATTCGCGCGGACTGGACGGGCTCTGGAGCATGTACCAGTGGCTCGACCGCGCCCCCAATGGGCGCAATGAGACGGGCGTCTGGTGGCGCCGCCACGACGAGTACGACAAGCGCTAAGCAGTTATCGTTACGGCGATTACTTCCGAAAGTGTGCTTTTCATCTTTTAAAATATCAATGTGCCATTGTGCCCATGAACTGAATAGGACGTTGAAGATCTGGGGAAGTCTGAATCTGATCCAGATTCACTATCCCACTGCATCCGGTCGGTCCTGCCAAACCATCAAGTATCCCCCTTCATCGTATCAAATGGTATATTGAATTGATTTCCAGCGACGGTTAATATGGCGCCGTTTGTAATACGACCCACTTCTTACAAGTCGCTCATTTAGTCGCCACAATGGTAGTACCAGTACTATTCAATTTGATTATTGGACCAAATGTGCTACCGGCGTCGTTACTTGCTCTAAATACTGGTTCGAACACTCCAGCTTTTCTTGCCGATTTGATTTACAGCAATATCGAGTTCTCTTTGGCGGCGGCCTGTGATAAAAACATAAGCGCCCTCGTCAACGAACCGTTGTGCTGTGGCAAGGCCGATGCCGTTGCTTCCTCCCGTGACTACGGCAATTTTCGCGTCAAGTCGTTTTGTTTTTAATTCAGTTTGAGCCATACGAGACTCCCGATCTATTCCCAGTTATTTAAAATCGGTAGAGTATGAGTAAGTAATATTAATACTACCGAGATCGGTTCTACAGCGTAGAATCGGTATCAACCAAGATAGCGAAAGCAGATGGTGTTCTTTTTCCCTTGATCTGAGACAACAGAAAGTCCCCCTCTCCCGATCGTTATCCAAACAATTTATCGATAGTGGATAATACTTCAATTATAGAGAGCAAATTAGCACAATTAGAACAGAGAATTAGAGAGAAAATTCAACAGGTAAAAGACGAGGTGCTCCTGCGCATAACAAGATATACTTGGAAAGTCTGAGGATCGAAATAGA
Source organism: Candidatus Nitrosopolaris rasttigaisensis (assembly GCA_933226995.1). Classification (GTDB taxonomy): domain Archaea; phylum Thermoproteota; class Nitrososphaeria; order Nitrososphaerales; family Nitrososphaeraceae; genus Nitrosopolaris; species Nitrosopolaris rasttigaisensis. The sequence continues at coordinate 8,017 of CAKOFP010000037.1, forward strand.
AACACTGAATTGGGTTCTTAATGAAATTGGTTCATCGAGTCAGAATACCGGATTAAAGGAGAATCAGCGTTAATGGATTCATTTATTCTTGGGGTCGCGCGAAAATAATGTTACGGAAATATTTTCTGAACACTTATGTTTCCTTTGCTTGACACTTTTTGCAAGTGTTACCCGCGTGAGTAACATGATTACTAATTCCCAGTTACCGTACAGTACGAGTAGTACTCCTAACTCTCCTCTCCCCGGCCACCACAACCCAAGATATAATACATGTCTATCTAATGAGCAGTACTATTAGTATTACTACTAGACGACGTGCCTAATTGTCCACCTTTATGATGATGAAGTCCTAATGTTTGGATATGCTGGCTGCTAAGAGGAGACAACTTAAGGATATTGGTATTATTACTTGGACTTGTGGTGTTCCCTGCTAAACTGAATACATTTGGTGAAAGATGAAGATCAGTAAGAAGAACAGTAGGAGGATGGAATTGGTGAGAAAACTGGAAAAAGCAATGAAATTTTCTGAATCCAGCAACTTATGATCTACTGCTAAACGGTTCTCGACGGTCGAACTTAAGCTTTGTAAGCAGTTAGACAAAAAGTGATTGCAAACCAAGACAAATGCTCATTAAAAACACCATTTTACACAGTAGAGTTGAGACTGCTAACTCTCTCTAAACCTAAACATGACGGTGTTATCAGTTATTGTAAAATCCGATTTTCTCTCAAAGATATCTTCGAGTATGTATCGATAGAGTTCTTTTATCAAATATGAAAAGTTCCTTCCCATATCATGTTGAATAATAAAATTGTGGACGTCATTACTCACTTCATGTTTATAAGGGAAGGAAGATATTCGTGACCAGTCTTCCAGGATGTTTAAGAACGATGGAAGAGTAAATTCTCCTCTTAATACGAGTCCTAAGTC
>CAKOFP010000038.1 GCA_933226995.1 Candidatus Nitrosopolaris rasttigaisensis
GTTACGTTAGCATTGTCCTGATTGAGTGATGTCTGTGTCTTCTCCAAAGATATCAGCTTGACATATGGTAAAAATGCATATTTCAGCACAGGATTACCTTATATCGCTATCTTCAAGGCCTGTCAAAACCCATGCTGCCGACTGCTGCGTTACAGGTTTTATGTAATTGGTTTTATGTAATTTTTATTTCATTGCAAACCACCTATGGATCAGAATAATCTTTCAAGGTTTTTTGCTGGATACCAGATAAAGCGTAACAGGTTCCTCATACTCTTCCTTAATCCACAGTATTTCAAAGCGTTCTGCTGCTAACAAATCATTTATTTCCTTTTCTGTAAAGAATCGGATTTGAAAGCCTTCTATATCATAGATTCCCTTGTCTATTTCTATTCCTTTGCAGTAGGAATTGTCATTGTGGTTTCTGACAGAAAAGAAGTTCAAACCTTTTGGTTTTAGTACCCTACTTATTTCTGAAAATACAAGATGAAGATCCTCAAGTGAAAAACGCATGTTAAGAAGCATATGTGAGTATACAGCATCAAAATAGCAGTCTGGAAATGGAAGCGGGTTCTTTACATCAAAGAATTGTGGTTTTATCGGCAGTCTTTTTTCCTTTGCTATTTTATCCAGTATCTCAACAGCAATGACAGAATAGTCTAATGCTTCCACTTCAATTCCATTTGTTGTAAAAAATATTGTGTCTCTACCATGACCTGCTCCTAACTCCAATACTTTCGCTATATTATTGGTTTTCATATGATTAAAGCAAAGCAAGGCAAAGTTGCTTGGTTCCTCTCCAAAGAAAGCGCTGTCTGATTTGTAGACATTATTCCAAACTTCACTCATTATTACTATCCTTCTTTCTTATTTCCATAGTCTTTCCAAGCAGAATAGCCTCCTTCAATAGTTATGGTATCAAATCCTTGCTTGTTTAATTCATCTGCTGCAATATTCCCTCTATATCCACTGTTGCAGTAAGTAATAATTTTTTTGCTCTTAAGATCATCTATATCCCCATGTCTTGCCTTTCTTATTAGTTGTCCAAGTGGAATATTTACTGCTCCATCTATCTTGCCTTCTTCTAATTCATCAGCTTCCCGCACATCTAAGATCGTGTATTCCTCTTTTTCTTCTTGTAGTTCTTTTGAGGTTACTTTGTTTGCCATTGGATGATGATATCATAATCACCATATCTCATTTATTACTTGAGCATCGGGAATTTTATGATCTATGGTTGCAAATGATTGCAGGTCTATGTAATTATTCACTATGGGCGTCATATCCTAGAAATTATACTAAAAAGAGTTTATAAGAAATAAAAAAATAGACAGTCTAGTCTTATCTAAGCGAGTATAATCTAATCTCCCCAAACAATATAGGAGAAAGTTGCCATCTCTGGATTTAGTAGCTTGGCACTTGCTCTTTTTATACAGAAAAAAACTAGTAAACAATCATAGTAGGCCTTCTAAATCAAAAAAAACATCACAATTCCAGTGTTGTTGTATGTAGTTATAATGGGTACCGCATATCTTTTGTTTCCACCAAATCCTGATAAAATTACAATATCAATGGATCTGATTATGACGTTTAGAGTTGCAGGTGCATTCACTATTGGCATTTTCTGGGGTTTAATGGGTTTAATTCTAGGCTATTCTGGGATATACTCAAACCACATGAAACCAGCAAGATAGCATCATTCTAGTAGTAGAATGTTGCACATATGCATAAGACTTCTTTTGCTAATACTGCCGTGTACAAATTTCTGGCAATGACGGACTGTACAGGGAGTAGTAGTCTTACTATGTAGGAATCGCCTATCTTGGAACATTATGGATAGACAATCAAGGTTAATGATTGCTTCAAGATTGTCAGAACAATTTTCTTGTTTGGACGAAACCTTCTATTTAACAAAGGGACTTTAGATAGACCTTGGGCTAAGTCATAAATACCAACAATCTAAGATCCAACTCTTTTCATCTTTGAACCGCATTTAGGACATGCAGCTTGTTTATGCTGAGTTCCACAGCTCATACAGTAATACTTCAACAATGAAGAATTGTCACTGCTGCCGAACACTGATCCTGTCATACTGCCCGTTTTTCGCATCATTATCCTTCGCATATACAAATTTAACAATATGAATACTCCAAAAATAGCTGCTAAGGATATTGGAAATGGCAATAACATGGAGATCATAAGACTAATTCCAAAGGATATTCCTATCCATACTAATTGATTGGTAAGGAATTGCTTGTTATTATTGACGCTCAAATCCGACTCACACTTAGTACTTCTGGTTTACGGTTATTTAAGGAAATTCCCAAATTGCATCCATATTATCTCCATTAATAGCGCCAATCATGCCAAATTTAGAGTTAATTACAATGTTATTAGGCCTCCACAAGTCGTAAAAATGCTTCTATCTATCCCGATGGGGTCAGCATGGATGGAATTGCATCCCAATTTTCTTCAAGCCGTTCCAGCAGCCAAAGATTTGTCTGCTGGTATTCCTCCTAATACCATAAAGCAGCAGAATCACATTTCACAAAACTGGCTTGCAACCAACTGGACTGGCGGCTGTGATGAGCTTACAAAAGTATCCAATCCCACTTTGATCATAACTGGAATTTATGATAATAATGTGCCAACAGCCAATTCTTTAATTATTGCAGGAAAAATCCCTGGAGCTTGGCTGGTACAGATAAAAGATGCTGGTCATGCACTATTCGTGCAATATCCAGATAAAGTCAATAGAGTATTACAAACATTTCTTTCGACCACAACAAACCCTGGTTGACGAACATATCATCTGATTTTTCTTTGTAACTAATCTGCTTTAAAAAATATTTAATAAGCCTAAAGTATTTGCTCTGAAAGCAAGACACAACAAAGAGAGGGTTAGGAAGTCAATATGGTGAATAGGCAGGCAGGGCAACAATAGCATTCGCTACGGTAAGAAAGATGACAAATCCGTAGGCAGCAATAATCATATAATCTCTCAGATGGACATGCTGACCCATAGATTTAGAAACAGAACGTTCTTTTTCATAAAATATTCTTCTATTTGGCCTAGTATACCGCATTGTTCCGGGAAAATACCTCATAAACAGGAAATATTCTTGGACGAAATCGAAAAGATTGATTTTTGTTGATTAGGATTAAGATTCGTGAGGACAATGTTTATACATTAAAAAGATTATCTGAAAATGATTTGATCTGTCAACAGAAAAGCAAATACATGAACGGAAAATATTAGGGTATTTCATTTCTGCAATTATTGTTGCAGTCATTGTTGCGAATTCTATAATAATTTTCTCAGATTCACACAATAAACCTTCTTCTACTTTTTTGATTCTAAATATAACAGCAGCTATTGCATCAAGTTTAGGTATTATTGTAGTATACCGTCATGGACTCCATGGAGTTCATGGTAGATCATATTTGTTTTTAACACTAGGTATTATTTCTTGGTTCGCTGCAGACCTGACTCTTGCTTATTACTATTTTGCCTTAGGTATAGAGGAACAAATACTTGTATCTGGTACAGATGTTTTATGGTTTATCGGATATCTATTTCTTGCAGCACATTTGTTCACAGTGATTCGATTCATACGCAGTAGGATCAAATTAATTACTATCATTCTAACATCGATAGTTTCACTGTTGTTCATTACTTACATTGCGCCTAACTTATTCCCTTCATCACGATTTCTTGCCGAAGGTGATTTTACAGCTTTCGTTGTTACTATCACCTATCCAATTTTGGATATGATGTTATTTGTTCCCTCAATGATAATACTAATTAGCTTACGAAAGGACGATGTACAATCCATTCCATGGATTCTTTTATCCCTCTCTCTGTTAGTCAATGCTGTAGCGGATGAGCGATATGTAAATGACTTTGTAAATGGCCGTCTGCACAATCTATTGTTTTGGGATATATTTTATGTGACGGATTTCATAATTATGACAGGTGCTCTATTTTGGTATTATAGATTTCATATTTCACCCGAACGAAGAAAGATGAAAATTACCGGTTAATAAGATCACATCTAATACTAACTTATATAGACAGTTTTATCACCTTATGTTATCGTATAATAGTCATTGAATAGTTTATTCTTTTATTTTGACGTTATCCAAGTGGTGGAATTATCTAGTGCAAACCATTGCGGAGAAGCGCCTCTTTTTACTCGAAGTTGTAACCTATGTCTTCGTGATAGCCTA
>CAKOFP010000039.1 GCA_933226995.1 Candidatus Nitrosopolaris rasttigaisensis
CTACAATTATACCTAAACTAGATGCAATAGCTGCTGTTATATTTAGAATCAAAAAAGTATAAGAAGCTTTATTGTGTGAATCTGAGAAAATTATTATAGAATTCGCAACAATGACTGCAACAACAATTGCAGAAATGAAATATCCAAGTGTTTTCCGTCCATGTATTGGCTTTTCTGTTGACAGATCAAATCATTTTGAGATAATCTTTTTAATGTATAAACGTTTTCCTCACGAATCTTATTCCTAGTCAACAAGAATCAATCTTTTGGATACATAGGATTGCCACGCCACCTATGAGTCTAATCTAACATCCCAGATACAATATTCCTCAACCTGACAATAACTAACCTTGGATGCAGTTCAACCATCAAACTTCAAATACAAGTATCAGATTACTAATACCGCACCACTTGTTGCAAAGTAGGATACGGCGCCGGATGGGATGTTGCGCGCGCCGGATGGTTTGGTTAACAACGCCAACAAGTGTGGCTAAAACAATCAGAAAAGTAATCTAGACTGAGTAGTAGTAGGTCTGAAACACTTACTAATGACCCCCCTGATTGAGAAGTACTTGTTCACTAGAGCAAATAGGCGATAAAAGTAGTAAAATATCTCGTGCTAATGCAGCTGATTTTATGTTCACCTGCTTATGGATAATCAATACTTACACGAGATGGCAGTTGTTACAGGTTAATAATTTCTGAAGGTGTATTCCTCAAGTGACTATGGGGTTAACATAATCTATTGCCATACAGCGTATTGTTTGTTGTAAATCAAAATAACGTCTTGGCACCGTCTACTGCTAATATTATAAACAATTGAAAATAACTCTACTTCATAAGATTTTGCTTCATCATTTTATAAAACTCTTCATCAGACATGTTTCTTTTACCTTCCATCCAGGTTTCTATATCCTTTCCAGCTAAATACCTGAGACTAGGATTTTCACTTGTAACAGCTTTGAGCACTACTTTTGCTACAAGGTCAGGAGAAGACCCATTTTCCATCATATGCTCAAAGCTTGAGGCTATTTTTTGCATTAACTGCGAATATGGAGAATTAGGATCTTGAGATTTCTTGGCAACAACCATAGCATTAGCAAAGTTTGTTCTAATTACTCCAGGTTCTACCAAGACTACTTTTATTCCAAATTGCTCCAATTCGTAGGCCATAGATTCACTCAATCCTTCAACTGCGAATTTTGTACTAATATAAGCAGAGCCTCCCGGGTAACCTAACCTGCCTGCACCCGAACTCATGTTTACGATTATCCCGAATTGTTGCTTCCTCATAATGGGAAGAATTGCTTGAGTGGTTCTTATTACTCCGAATAGGTTGGTTTCAAACTGTGCCTTTATCTCATCAATTGTAAGATCCTCAAACGCTCCATTAAGTGCATAGCCCGCATTATTCACCAATACGTCTATTCGCCCCACTTCAGAAAATATTGCTTGTACTGCGTTTTTGATAGATATATCATCGGTAACATCAAGCTGATTTATATGAATAGGCAAGTTTTCTTTCGTCGCAACCGATTTTATGTTCTCACTTTTATTCAGATTACGCATTGTAGCGTACGTCCGAAATCCGCTTCTTGCTAATGCTAACGATGTCTCAAGGCCTATTCCGCTTGAGGTGCCTGTAACTACAGCAACTTTTTGATTAGATGTCATCTTATTTTCTCTTTAATATTTAGCAATACATAAGACTACCTCTCACAATATGTAACAAATCAATAATACTGTTGATACTTTTGTAGAAATGACGACAAAGTAGTATTAGTTAAAATTGGAAAACTGCTCTAAACAGTAAAGTAGTCACTCTGGTTGGGATAATTATGGTTACCCGAAAAGCTAGTTTTTCTCGCACACATGTCAATCATGGTAAATCATACGGGAACGTCTTATTAGTACTCGTCCAAGAGAACTGGAGAAAAGTATTCTGCATTCAAGAAAGGTAGAAGTTAAGCATGCAATATCTTGGGGTGCTGGGTATTATTGTTGTCGTAAAGGATAATGGAAGAAAAATTAATGTAGTTTACAATAAGTCATATCAATGATCCTCAAAGGCAAGTAGGACAGTGTTTGTAATCAATGGATACGCAGCGCAAAGGATCAATATCTGGAATATCGCCAATTGTTTTGTGTTTCGCATCTTTTTGTGTTAGGATACAAAATAGGAAGTAAACTCACTTCGATCTCACCCATAGTAGTGAGAGCAGTGATCGCAACATTCTGGCAAGTAGTACCAGTAATGGGTTTATTCTTGTTCTCCTATATTGTGCTTCGAAGTATTTATCTACAGATTGTCCTGGGCGCTATAATAATGGGACTAGTTGTACGGAGACTGTTTCAAGAAAAAAAGACACAACACCTACAATAGGAGAGTACCAAACTAGATGACGAACATAAAAAATGCAAGAGATGATGGATCCTATAAGCGGAAGTAGGAAATATTGTAGCTACTGATGAAGAGTAATTCATAATCTCGGTAATTGCTCTATCAGATTGATGTTGGGATTGGTTGATACCCAATAAACTTTTATTCCAACGAGATAAATTGACGTAGTACTTAAGCCTAGGCGCTATAGTCTATATAGACTATAACTATTATATAGTGGTGTTTTATATATTTTGTTCATGTCAAAAACTACATCTGGGACTGCGCTGCCTGCCGGACCCAATGATGAACAACAGAATTTACCACCATCACAAGAGCAGACAGAATCTAAACTCCCAAGAACTGAATTAACATTAATAAAAAAATTACCACAGCAAATTAACGAAATAGTTGAACAAAATGCAAGAATAGAACACCAACTAAAGGGTATTAATAAGGACATTAAACAGATCGGCCAGACTTGGGATGATAAATTGGCAGAAAGTGAAGAATCAATCAAACAAATACAGTCCCAAATAGAACAGCTACAGACACAAGTAACAAAGATTGGGAATGCTCTCGACAATGCCTTGGCAAATATAAAGTCAAAGAAAAAGGGAAAGAAGAAAGGTAAGAAAAAAAACAAGAAGTAACGAGCTAGACTATCAATAGCAGGTGCTGTTTGATTGGATTTATACCTATTAAGACATGGCGACTCAGGCAAGGGAATGGCTGTAGCTGCTGGTGGGAATACAGGTGACGTACCGCTCACAATAGTTGGCAGAGAAGAGATTGCAATTATAGCTAGATCTGTTAAGGCACTAAACCTGAGATTTAGCGCTATTGTAACGAGTCCTCTTAAACGTGCAGTACAGACTGCAAAGATAATTGCCAAGGTTTTAGCTATCGAAGACAGAATATCAATTTGGAACGATTTGGTTCCCGAAGGCAATCGATCAAAGCTATATAATAGATTAAACCAATATACAAGAGAATCAAGTATACTGATGATTGGACATGAGCCATACCTCAGTAATATTATGTATGATATGATATTTCAAAAAAATAGAGTAAACCAACTTGGCCGAATAAATCTGAAGAAAGCTGGATTGGCTAAGATAAGAGTAATTTCGTTGACTCCAAATATAAGTGGTGAATTAAGATGGTTACTTACGCCAAGAATCTTGAAGTTATTAGAAAAAGGAAGTTCAAAATCAAAGTCCTCCGCGTCAAAGAATAAGAAAAAGGAACAGATCTAAGGAATATACAGAATTTGAGAAAGCTCTGTACAAAAATCTGCGCGTTCTACAAAGCTCGCAAAACGAAGGATTCAGCATGTTATTACAATCAAGGTTTTAAGCGCTGTGTAGAATGCGAGGTATTTTTGAAATTTGGAGGTATGAGATGTCCTTGTTGCGACCGCATTCTACGAATAAAACCACATAACAATGTATCTAAAGGAAAATTGCTTCAAGGTCTAAAGTATATCTCTTGAGAAAATCGGCTTATGATGTCTCGTACACTTTCGTCTTAATGACGATACGTTGGTTTGTTCTCTTGAATATGTTTTAGCTCTTCAATCTATTCATTAGCTGGATTATGGATATAACGAAAAAATCTAGGGGTAAACAATTGCTTCGTAATTGAGGATCGACACTCTTGAAATTATTTACCCAAATTTAGCTTCTGGTGAGCTTTTCAATAATCGATTTGTGTTGAGGGTACATCTCATGCAGTTCTTTTCTTTTCGCAAGTTCAAAGTCCCGATAATCAAAAGCCGGCGAACATGTGCATCCTACTAGTGTATAAGAAGATTGGTCATTAACAGTTGCACCAAACCAAGAGCCGGCTTTTACTAATATCTGGAGACATTCACCATTTTCCAAATTGTTTCCTAACTTGATCGCCGATAAGTCAGCATTTCCATCTATTATATACAAGGTAAGCGAGCTACCATCGTAAAAATGCCACATTTCATCACATCCTAGTTTATGAAACGCAGAAAATTGTCCTTGTTTTCCATCTAGCAAGTAGTATATTGCAGATGAAAGTGAACGATCACCATTCGGTTCTAATTGAATAATCTTGTCAGACCTAGAACTCTCCTTGAAATATCCACCCTCGTCATGTAATTCAGAAAGATGGAGTTTCTCTATCCAATATTTAGCATTCTTAATCATCCTTAGTTTTCTTCCAATAAGCACAAAGATATGGGTTATGCAATTGTTGACACTCAGGATTACCACATGTAACATACCCTTGTCTTAATGTGGCATTATCGGGAATAAGGTACTATTTTTATGCTCGGTCAAACATCAAATATCATTGATTGTTTGATGTTAGCTATATTGTTTGTGGTGATATTGTTAATGACTGTTCTTGTCTTGTGGGACGGATTTGGAATATTGCAACCGGCCAGATAATTCATTTAAGGCTCATGGTCACTGAATCCGAAGAATCACTAATAGGTATGATAATAATGGTTTGATGTTTTATCCTAGGAATTTGGGGCCTTCGATTATCATCAATCCTAGAAAGCGTAATTTTTCCAAGAATATGCTTATGCTAAATTGTTGAAACCGATCATTTTTTACGATGTTTACAAATAGATTCTCAGGTGGTTGCTATCTTTCGCATCGATTTCCGAAATTTTCAGGTGTGGAATAGATAATTTACTTGGATGGCTTACATTTGTATGAATATAAATGAAAATTTAACAGTTACATCTAGTGGAGGGTTGTTCGCAGGTACAATCTAATTCCTCCTCTCCTAAGCCCATATTGACGCTTGAAGAAAACTATTATGAATACTGAATGCCATAGAAGAAACTAAGGATGGAGTTTCACGTACGTCTAAAATAGACTATTGTCTTTATTATTATCTACGCCTTTATAGTAAAAGTCGTATTTGCAGTGGATAATTGCGTATTGTTACTAGTATTGTTTCTTACAGATGAGATTTGAGCTTTGTAAATTCCAGACTTAACTTGATTTGCATTAGTGTCCTTTTGGTCCCACTGAAATGTTTTTGATTCCATTGGTTTTAGTTCAGATATCACTTGTGCTGCAAGTAATCCTGCCTTTTGTCCAGTCTTGACATTTTCAATATTTAAACCTAGAAGTGAATCAGGAAATGCTAATGGAAACCTCAAGTTGTTTTTTATGGTGACAATGATTGTTTCTCCTGGAACGTAGGTTGGCTTATCTGTAGATATTTGCAAAGTGGAATTGTTGGTACCAGTGTGATTACGAGTAGCAATTGGGTTTATTTGATTTCCCGAAGATATACTATTATTTCCTGCATATATAACATGCAGCTGACATTCGAAGAGGAGAGTAACAGACAACAAAAGAACTGGTACGATATATAACACCTTTTGGTTAACCATTGATCTTATTTTTAGATAGGTTCGTGTCATATTAAATCCACCACCACTGTGTCATTTTCTGGATCTTTAAAATAACCGTATTTCATAGTTCCTGTTTTTCTTCCGCGACTAATTAAGGTCTTATTTCTGCTAGCCGTGTGAGAAGCTCCCGATGTACAGTAGAGGTTCATTACCATGTGGATTGTTGAAATATCCATGACCATCTCCATTACAGACCGTTGATGCAGTACTTCCTAGAGATACAAGTGCACTACGTACTTGTGCTGGGGATGCAGTCGGATGTAAAGAATGGTAAAGCGCAGCAGCGCCAGTCACGAACGGTGCGGCCACACTCGTTCCGCTTAATGTGGCGTAAGAGCTGCCAATATACGTAGTATGTATATTCACGCCCGGAGCGGCGATCGTTACTTTACTTCCAAAGTTGCTAAAGCTAGCCAATGAATCATCTGGTCCGTATGGAGTCTGAGGTCCCAGTCCACCACACTTGCCATCGCTATCAGCCATAGCGGCTACAGAGATAACGTTTGGGTTGCTAGCAGGAGACCATAATGACGCATCCTCTCCTGCATTTCCTGCTGCAACCACAAATGTCACACCAGCAGCGACAGAATTGTTAATAGCTGTGTCAAGAGCAAAAGAAGTACATTTGCA
>CAKOFP010000040.1 GCA_933226995.1 Candidatus Nitrosopolaris rasttigaisensis
GATATAACAGACATGACACTTAGAACTAGACTTAAGGATCTAAAACGTCATCTTGACTTATTGAATTAGATGAATTTTGATCTTCGCTGCGTAATTAAAAACCAACACACTAGCTGCTAGGACCCTCAGAATCTTTTTTACATTCACCTGCTCGGTGTAGCCTAATCTGGTATCAATTTTATTTAATATTATCGTAGGTACCTATAGTATTCCTTTTTCCGTGTAGACCGGAGTTGAGAATTCCAGACTATTTTTATCACAAACGTTGTTGACTATGTGAGATACTTTTAAGACAGCATTTGGGACTATAGATAATTACTATGTACAACATTTTAGCTAATCTTGCATCTCACGGAATCGGAAAACCCGGAATTATCGATAGATATGTGGACTGCGAAATAGGATTTATTGATGATTTTAGGATTATAGATGTAAGAACATTGATTGATGGAGAGAATGTTCCATCTGAGTATCTCCTAAATATTGTCAGAGTTACGAGTTATTTGGAGCTACGCGAGAAGGTGGTAATATGTTGTCGTGTTGGTGCGTCCAGAAGCAACGCTATAGCAGTAGGTGTCTTAGTTCGTTACTTCAAAATGGATTTTTACAAAGCAATGGAATTAGTTATATCGAAGGTACCCATATGTAATATTTTGCAGCCTCATATTATCGCGCTACAGAAATTGTTTAAATGTTAGATTAGATATCAAAACAGATGATTAAACATAACACCCCCTTCATGGTAGAAAAATGGGAAAGAGAATCCTGTTTCTATCAGATTTGTGAATTTTCTAGTACAGAAGTTCCATATGTGATTTCAATCAACAGTTCAATCAGCCGAATATTGGAAAAAATTGTTAATGGGACAATATATTGCTATGATCTATTTACTTTTGCCTAACGGTAATTTCTATCTTATAGAACCATTTCTACGAAAAGGACGGCTAGTTAAGTTATTTTTGATATTTATTTACCTATGAATTAATTCAGCTATTTTCTTTTCATCTGTAAGGCTCGTTTGAAATCGTTACGGGCAGCGAATTACCGTGACACAGTCACGACAGACGACAAACCCCTTTCTATGATACTCTCCCTCCCTAGCAGGGACTCCTAACTTCTAATACAAGGAATTACTACTATTAATTTGCGAACATTTTGTGATAGATAGAACAACTTCTGCAGAAAACGAATCTAATAGTGATGGGGATATTGATGATACCCTACCTAGTCACGACACTACAACTCCATCAGCAGTATCACCACCTATGATAGATCTGGAAATACACGATATTGAAGGGATCGGTCCAACGACGGCTAAAAAGCTTAAAGAAGCAGGCATTGTTTCTGTGATGGATCTTGCAGTAGCCAGTTCAGAGGAGCTCGCTGTAGATATCAACAGTTCAAAGGAAAGTGCTGCTACATTTGTAATAGGAGCCCAAAAGCTTTTGAGAGATTCCAAGGTGATAGATAAGGAGTTTCTCACTGCCGATGCAGCCCTTGAAAAAAGAAAGTCAATGCTTCGCTGTTCCACAGGCTCTAGGGCTCTTGACGAGCTCTTTTTGGGAGGAATAGAAACACAGGCAGTAACTGAATTTTATGGAGAATTTGGATCTGGGAAATCACAGATATGCCATACATTGTGTGCTACTGCTAGACAACCTATTGATTCAAGCGGAATGGATAGTGGTGTAATATACATAGACACGGAAGGTACATTCAGACCTGAAAGAGTGGAACAGATAGCTAGAGCCAGAGGACTTGATCACAGACATGTATTAAAAAGCGTTGCGGTATGCAAGGTTTACAATAGTTCACATCTCGAACTAATAGTCAAAGACCTAGGTAGATACGTCAATGAGTTTAAAGCCAAATTAGTAATTATTGACAGTATAATATCCTTACATAGAGCAGAATTTTTGGGAAGAGCTACTTTGGCCAATCGACAACAAAAACTCAATGGTATGCTACATAAACTCATTAGATTGGCCGAGATATTCAACATTGCTGTCGTTATCACCAACCAAGTTCAATCCTCTCCAGATACATTCTTTGGAGATCCTACAAAAGCAGCTGGAGGAAACATATTAGGTCATTCTTCAACTTATAGGATATACCTAAGAAAGTCCGGAGAGAATAGAGTTGCAAAGATGATGGACTCCCCATACCATCCCTATTCTGATACTAGGTTTACTCTTAATGAGAAAGGCACTGATGATATTGAGGAAGAAGGATTAAAGAAGACCAGGACCAGCAGCAAGAGACGTGTGGACGACGAAGATTAGCAGTCAGTATGAACAAATTGTTTGGGTTGAGGGTAGAACTATTTTTTCACAGGATGTTGCATGACTTGCTTATTGGTTGCATGAAATAGGTTTCGCATCCCTCATTGACGTTATGTTTAACTGATTGGGACTTACAAAGAATTTGGTTCACATATGGTTGTTACATCCATTTGGATAACAAGAGGAAAGTAGAACACATTACCAATTTCGAATAGGGGAGGTAGTTATAACGGTAATATTTGTAATATTGTCGTATCCGCAAACTTGTCAGTATCCGGATCGGTATCCCCGAATCATTAGTTACACTTAACAAATCATGATCGTCGTGTCTTCAGATCGCAAGGTTTAGGTATCACTTGAAAACCATATAGTTTTCAAAGCAAATATGTTTAAACTTATATCCGCAATGACAATTGTTTTTTCGATGGCAGTTACAGGTATCCCCGCAGCTTTATCTGAGGACGTTATTACAATAATTCCGTGTTCAAGCAATCATAACAATCCTAAGTTTTTCGATACACCTTACTATTACATACAAAAGGGACAACAAATACATTGGCATAACGCTGATGACATAAATCATAGGATAGTCATATCTACATCTGACGCAAAAGCGTTGTTGTCTGATTCTGGTTTTATAATCAAATGGTTCCTTCCCATTCATGTTTAACAATATTGGCATTTACCATTTTTCGTCTCCTCTCTATCCGTGGATGCAAGGTAATGTTTCTGTCACAGACAATATCTCTTCAGTAACGGTAACTAATCCGAAGAACAAGGTAGATGTACAACTAACATGGACTCCAGCTGTACCGAGGGTCGGAGAAATCACCCATTTTAAAATTATCTTTATTGACAAAAACACCGACAAAAATCAGCTACATATAGACTATGTATTTTCAATTAACAATACAGAGAATAAGACATTATTTCAACAGGCACTTCATTCTTCATGGGGAGTTGAATATGCTTCTTACAAATTTGAGACACCAGGTATCATTGTACCTAAAGTAACTATTGACGCCATCCTCTTTCAACC
>CAKOFP010000041.1 GCA_933226995.1 Candidatus Nitrosopolaris rasttigaisensis
CAAGCTGAAGGATTTAACAATAATGATAAAGTTCTTGTCTACCCTTGGATAGGAGAGGGATTATGTCCTGCTTGTAGAATTGGAGAAGAAAATCTATGCGATAAACCTAGATCATTAGGTGTCTATATGGATGGAGGTTATGCCGAGTACGTATTGGTACCAAGTTACAAGTATTTAGTAAACATAGGTGATGGAATGGATACCGATGCAAGTGCTACTCTATCATGTTCTGCACTTACAGCATATGGTGCAGTAAAGAATGCCAGTCTAAAGCCAGCTGATAATGTAGTAATTGTAGGTGCAGGAGGATTGGGCTTGATGGCTATACAACTAGCAAAAGCAGTTACTGGAGCTAGGATAATCGCCATGGATCTAGATGACAAAAAATTAGAATTTGCAAAGAAGGAAGGTGCTGATACTACTATCAACTCAAAAAATGAAGACGCAGTAAAGGCTGTAATGGAATTGACTGATAAGAAGGGTGCAGATGCAGTAATTGACTTTGTCAATGCTTCTAAAACTGTGGAAACTGATATGCAACTTCTCAGAAGGAGAGCCAGAGTAGTACTTGTTGGACTATTTGGAGGTGAATTGAAATTAAGTTTAGTCACTATGCCAACAAGAGCATACAGGTTAATCGGATCATATACTGGGACTCTAAGTGATATGATAGAGTTGGTTTCGCTAGCAAGAAGAGGAGTAATCAAACCAGTTGTTTCAAATCAATTCAAACTTGATCAAGCTACAGATGCATTGACAATGCTAAAAGAAGGCAAGATTCTTGGTAGAGGTGTAATAAATCCTTGAAAAAAAAGGAGCAGCAACAGAATTTCCGACGACAAATCCTGCAATAGAAGTCATTAATCCATCTGTTCAATTGCACCGATAATTGTTGCTGATAGCGACGAAGAAGCTGTGAGACTTGCAATGATTCTCAACACCGTCTTGGAGCAAGGCTGATGAACTGAAGATCTCGATAAGGTAGAGAAATTGTCAAAAATTGTGCAGTCTGGAAAAATATCTGTCAATAATATAGTAGCTTCTGATCCTAGAGTTCCATTTGGAGCTGAAGAAAAGTGGCTTTGGTAGAGAGTTATCAAGATATGGTATGCTAGAGTTTGTCAATATCAAGTCTGTTAGGTTCTATGACCAGCTTGTTCACCAACATCATGTAGAGTAGTAGGTAGTAAGAATAACAATACCGGTGACAAGACAACATAACAGGGACGGCCTATTTGCCAATATGTCAGCAGTTAGGTGTAGAGTTTGATATTTAAAAAAACTTAGTAAAAGGAATATTCGAGTTCAAGATCTTTCATTTTTAAGTCGTTTAGTTGCGGTCTTAAGCGAGCCAGCCTGTTACAGCTCACTACGAGAAAAGACGACCAAAGTAAAGAATACGAAAAGAACCTCTACTACGTTAAATTACAATTGCTGCCGTCTTAATTGCATCAAAAGATGTGTCCTAAATCAAAATTAGAAAAAATCTCCCACATGTTTTCTATATCCTTACTTCCCTCAGTGTTCTTGATAATTTGAGAGTAGTTCCTTTGTGATATTATAAAACTGTTCGTACGTCTACGGTTTTCACAATCTAGAACAACAAAATCGGTTATCTCTATGCCTTTGGCTTATTTCGTTTCCGCCTTTCAGCCTTGGCATATTTTTTGCTTCCTGATCTAATCGAACTATAAGCATGAGTTTTAGTTTTTTTTTTATCTATTTTCTTATGTATTGTGCCCTTACGCATTACATGTTCTGATACTACAGAACGATATTATATACTATAGGATGGAATGTTTTAAGTATAATTGTCTCTGAATCTCATGAAACGGTTGTTTCCTTTCCTCCTCCATCATGTCATTTAACATGCTCCAAATTACTAATTCTTTGTCAATTACGTGTTCCTTAAACGTAGGGCGTTGTACTAGCTTGGAAAATGGTGATGGGGATGATAATTCGCCTTTCACATAATAATTAGATTCGCTTTATGAAAAGAGGTTAATCTATTAATTTTCTTATCATTTTTCGGATTTCATGCTGTTTGTAATGCAGATCCAACTGTCACTAATTCTTTGTCAGCGAGCGCGTTCATCCGAAAGTCTCAGCATAGACCTTTTGTACGATATGATAGAAATGATTCTCTGTCCATGATATCATTTGTATATCTAGTATCCAAAGGAATGTATATAAGTCTAACGTATTCAAATGAATAGTTGATATGCAGATAGAAAGCGATAATAACATATCAATAATAGATAGAATATATAATATGCCTGAGCTAAAAGCATGTCCTATAGAGACTACGTTCAAAATTATTGGAATGAAATGGACAATTTTGATTCTAAGGGAATTGTGTAGAGGTGTAACTCAGTTTAATCGGTTCCTAGAGAATTAAGGGATTGACTGCTAAAGTACTGACAAATAGACTCACAGAACTTCAAAAATCACGGATAATTACAAGAAAAATAATTTCAGAATCACCTATTCGAATAAAAAATAACCTTACGGATTTAGGAAAAAAACTGGAATCTGTTTTGCTTGCTGCAGGATCATTTTCCATGTCGAGTGTGCCAAAGATAATTTTCAAAGATTGGAAGTCGCGAATTCCAGAGGAAATAATATGTTCGAAGAAATAAACACTAAACGAAAATGGCTATAGAGGCAGTATCCACAGTTCCTAAATATTTAACTTCAACATGATTTGTTATGACACACCTGCTTTACAGACTTTTCAACACCGCGCTTCGACTTCCTTCTATTTCAAAAGAGGAAAAACAATAGGTTTTCGGTCAATGAACTATAGAGATAAGACTGATATATC
>CAKOFP010000042.1 GCA_933226995.1 Candidatus Nitrosopolaris rasttigaisensis
AATTGAAGTTAAGTGGCCACAAAGTAGTTAGAATCACCTAACTAAGTTTTCGAGTTCTTACCGCCTAATTTATATTCAGATCGTGGCAAATATGTTAGGTAAGTGGAAAAGATATCAGAGACGGATAGCACGTCTGTGTCGACAAAGACAGGAGAAAATGATCCTTCGCGAGTTACAGAATTTCAAGATCGCAAGGACATATGGTTGTCTACGGTTGAGATATCTAAAAATTTGGCACTTGATGTACAGACCCAAACGACTGGCGAGTTGCCGTTCATACAAGATTTCCGTAACAATGACAATAAAATTCTTTCTTTGCTAAACCAACACACGGGCTCTTACTACTCCTTCAAAGGGTTAATGCGAAAGCTAAATCTTCACCAACAGAGCCTCGCACGAGCATTAAACAGACTCGAGGAACTTGGATTAATCCAAAGATCGGTTAACGGCTATAAGCTGAACAAAAACGAACAAACGAGCGCAAAGGGTATGGCCATGCCTGACAAACGAAAGCGAAGCGAGTACAAACAGCTACTTCAATCATACATTCCAACAGGTATAAAGACTGAGGAGATAGTACAGGCACTAAACGGAAGGTGGTTTAGTCGAATTAGGTGGATAGGGTTAATGGAGAGTGAAATCGGTTACACGTTGCAATGGATAAATGAAGACGACACTTTTCAGATCAACCTCAGAATAATATGGGACCATCTAATTATAGAGACAAATGCACTTTCAGATGATGATAAAATTGAAGCTATGGTCGGTTCATGCAAAATTTTTGAACAGATTACAAAGCTACTCCAGACAAGACTCCATGATCACCACGTCAAAGCTTTAGATTCTGTGCGTTTTGTCGCGTAATATCAAGCCGTGAATTATCAAAGACTAGAATCATCTGCTCAGAACAATTGACGACGGAACAATGTGGTCATCATGCCAGACTTAAGTCGATGGTTAGAGACCTGTTTGCACCTTCCATGTTACTTTAATTTGAGAATTTGCAATAAAATAATCAGATGAATCTGCATTCATGTCAAAGATAATCCTTTGGTCCACCGAAGATTATCGACACTGTTAAAACTTTCACTCGTTCTTTAAGGGATTCAATAACAGCTTGTGCATGACATGTCTTTCCAGCAGAACCTACTCCATGATTTCTGAATATAATGGCTCTAACTTCATCCCCAAATAGTTCCGAGACGGCTTCTGCCAGCTCGATCGATCAAGATGGTGTGTTACCAGGATTCCCTACTACTATATTTGCTTCCTTTATGACTTGCTTCAGTGCATGCGAAGTAACACACCGAGAGTATATGCACTGGGAATATGAATAATGGCATTTACGCACTGCAATATTTTGTAAGTAGAAATCTGCTTCTGCCATTCGATACTAGGATTCAACCTACCATTTTCTTTTCCATCTTGTAGATTAACTTTCACCAGGCCGTCCCTCGTAAAGTGTAACGTGGAACGCTTGACGTGGTTATCCGCATTCACTTCTCGCGAGGTTAGCTATAAACGCTCCAACGGATTCGCAAGGTTTATTCTGCTACTCCTATAAAGCAGGATTACTGAATTGCTGAAAGTTATCTCAGACTTGGAGGATTCAGAGCTAGACGGTAAGAGGGTATTGATTAGGGTCGATTATAATGTCAGTGTGAACAGTGGCTCTGTGGGGGAAGACTTTAGAATCCGTATGACCATCCCCACAATTGAATACCTGGCTAAACGTCGTTCCAAAATAGTTCTAGTTTCTCATCTCGGCAGGCCGACCGACCGTCAGCCTCAGTACTCATTGGCCCCAGTAGCGAACAGATTGTCAGAAATGATGGGAAAATCAAAGGTCAAATTCACCTCTAGCAGCATAGGCAAAAATGTTCGTCAAGAGATAGATAGCATGGAAAAAGGAGATGTTCTGCTATTAGAGAATCTACGTTTCTACAAGGAAGAAGAATCAAACGAGCCGGAATTTTCTAAAGAGCTCGCTTCACTGGCTGATATATATGTAAACGACGCTTTCAGTACTTCACATCGCAAGCATGCTTCTACTTATGGCGCACCGAGATTATTTGATGTCAGATTGGCAGGGTTCAACTTAAGGAAAGAGGTGGAATATCTCTCGATGATAAAGGATAACCCATCCAAGCCATTCATCGTGGTTCTTGGTGGGATCAAAATTAAGGACAAAATAGGTGCATTAGAAAATCTGCTTCCCAAGGCCGACCGAGTATTGTTAGGGGGAGCGGCGGCGTATACATTTCTCAAAGCGAAAGGTGTGAATACGGGCAATTCGTTGATCGATTCTGAACACTTGGTTTGGGTAACAAAAGCTCTCTCGATATTTGGTGATAAAATAATGCTGCCGACAGATCACGTAATTTCTTCCAGCGCAGATAACGGCTACGCTGCGATGGTGAAAGGCGATATTCCAGACGGGATGACAGGATTTGATATCGGCAACGAAACAATTCAGCGTTATTCTTCTGAAGTTGGTGGGAGAGGTTCAGGTACTGTATTCTGGAACGGCCCTATGGGTTTATTTGAAATCGGTCTTTTTGCGAATGGAACTATAAACATTGCAAAAAGCATGGCGTTAGCATATTGGCGCGGATCAAAAACTTTGGTAGGGGGAGGAGACACTTTAGAAGCGATGAAGAGGGCTGGGGTATCGGAGGGTGAAGTTAGTCACGTGTCAACAGGGGGCGGAGCCAGTCTGAAATACTTGGCCGGAGATGAAATGCCTGGGCTAACTGTCCTGACTGACGAATAACTCTTCTGTGGTAATGGTACTATCAACATCGACGATGCTCTGATCGATACCTTAACAAATTGAATCGGTTCATGTCTATTTGTTGGAGCATAAAGTGGTCTTTACTGACATAGATGGTACTCTAACCGATATCATTACAGGGCAATTCGGGCTATCGAAAGACTTAATTCAAGAATTGAAAGAAAATAATATACCAGTGGTTTTCTGTTCTGCCAAAACCCTCGCAGAGCAAGAGAAAATCAGACGAGATATGGGACTTAGGCAGCCTTTTATAGTCGAGAATGGGGGTGCAGTAATAATTCCTGAGGATTATTTTAGCCATTCCTCATTGTTGCTAGTGAAAAAGTATAAGAAAATCGGAAATTATATCATAATTGAACTTGGGAAACCGGCTTGTGTAATTAGAAAAAAACTAAATATTATAAGAAAGAAATCTAAAATAGAATTCAAAGGAGTAGCTGACCTTTCCGTCAAGGGACTTTCTAGTATAACAGGTTTAGGACCATCATATGCCAGAAGAATGGCGGATAGAAAGTTTGGCGAAACTATCTTGCAAATAAACCAGAAAGATCTTCGCACATTCACAAGGAGAGCTCGGGACATTGGTCTCAAAGTAATTCATGGTGGACGATTTTTGGATGTTACGGCAGGCAACGATAAGGGCAAAGCAGTCAAGATACTACTACAACTTTTTAGAAAGGAGTACGGGCAGAGTGTCACGTTTTTCGGAATAGGTGATAGCCTAAACGATGCTCCGATGCTAATCCATATGGATGTCCCCATGTTGGTTCAAAGGCCCGATAAATCTTGGTCAGCATTACAGATCAAAAATATAATCAATCTTCCCGGCGTAGGCCCTAAAGGCTGGAAAAATGCCTTAGATATTGTTTTGAAAACTAACTAGCTTCCAACATTTGGTACTCCGTTATCTTAGACGCATTATTATTTTTTCCTGGCAATGCTGAATAGCAAAGTCCTTACCTGTAAATCTGTGCGCGCACAATGCATGAACGAAAACTGCCTTTTGAGTCTGCTGCATGGTATTCGCAGAATTTCTGGCTGCACGGTGTTGCGCCGTGTAACACGGCGGTTAGTCCTGGCTGCTTGTTCCTGGCTCTTCAAGATTTTATGAAAAATCTTCGCTAGGGGAGTTCATTAATCGTACTGGGTGAAACTTGCTACGAAATCAATTGTTGTGCTAATAGCGCCCCACTTTTTCCATCTGGCCTAAGACCGTGTGGTAATAGCCTTAGACAACATTCTGATAGGACAAATTGGATTCGGAGGATATCAAGAATTGGGTAAGACAGTTTAAGGAATTGTCGAAAAACGTTGTTTGTACTATTTACTGT
>CAKOFP010000043.1 GCA_933226995.1 Candidatus Nitrosopolaris rasttigaisensis
CTACTACATTTGCAGAAAGTTGATAATCAAAACATGGGCATTATACAGTCGCTACAATGTAGAGAGTGCAGAAAAGAATATGAACCTCAATTTAGATATGTATGTGAAGAGTGCTTTGGTCCACTTGATGTTATCTACAAGGTTCCTTCTAGTATAAAAAAGAACACCTTTGAATCACGAGAGAAAAGTTACTGGCGTTATTTCGAACTCCTGCCTATTGCTGATAAAAACAATATTGTTAGTCTAAGTGCAGGTTTTACTCCGTTACAACAAGCCGATAGGCTTGGCACACATCTAGGAGGAATGAAGAATTTATTTATTAAAAATGATTCCGTAAATCCAACATTTTCATTTAAGGATAGGCCAGCAGGAGTAGCCGTTTCTAGGGCCAAAGAAACTAAATTAAAAGCAGTAGGCTGCGCCTCTACTGGTAACCTAGCATCTGCGACTGCTGCTCATGCTGCTAAAGCAGCATTGCCGTGCTACATTTTTGCCCCATCCGATATTGAAAACATAAAGATCGCACAAGCATTATCATATGGAGCTGAATATGTGGCAGTGGATGGAACTTATGACGATGCTAACAGAGTTGCCTCCGCAATCGGCGACTCAAAAGGTATCGGAATAGTCAATATAAATATGAGGCCATATTACGTGGAAGGTTCAAAGACTCTCGCCTATGAAGTTGCTGAACAGCTGAATTGGCAGGTTCCAGATAATCTTATCATTCCTGTTGGAAGTGGAGCAATGTTAAATTCGATTTGTAAGGGATTTGAAGAATTGCACAACCTCGGATTAATTGATAGCATAGCAAATCTAAAGATCACAGCTGCCCAACCACATGGCTGCGCTCCAATAGTCGATGCATTCAAGAAAAAAAGTGATGAAGTTATACCAGTTGAAAGACCTGACACCATTGCAAAAAGTCTTGCGATAGGCGATCCCGGAGATGGATTGTATGTACTCAGAAGATTAAAACAGTATAACGGAATTGCAGAAGAGGCCACTAATGACGAAATTATTGATGGGATCCTAATGTTGGCCAAGACAGAAGGCGTGTTTACAGAACCTGCTGGCGGAGTAGCGGTAGCGGTACTTCAAAAGATGGTTGAAGAAGGTAAAATCGACAAAGATGAAAAAGTAGTTTGCTATATTACAGGAAATGGGTTAAAAGCAACAGAGGCGATAACAGCTGTGCTTCCAAAACTTAGCGCTGTAAAGCCGGACGTGCAAACAGTTTTAGCAATGATTAGATAATTACATGGTGAATCTGCAGTGGTTGACATAAGCATTCAAAATGGCTAATATTGAATTCATCATTCCATCAGTTCTCAATAAAGGAACGGGGGAGAAAAAAATTTCATTAGAAGCTCATGAGCTACATGAAGCATTTGCCAAGGTCTCTGATATTTTGGGAGACGATTTTAAACGTAGAGTATTTGATCTGAATGGTAAGCCACGCGCCCTTATCAATATTTACATTAACGGCAGGAATATGCGCTTTAGCAGTGATGGCATGTCAACACAACTCAAAGACGGGGATTCCTTGTATATATTGCCAGCAGTGGCCGGGGGAGCGGAGCTGACGAACGAAGATATTCAACGCTATTCCAGGCAGATAATGCTCGAAGAAATAGGATTCGCTGGAATGGAAAAGCTGCGCGATGCTAAAGTTTGTGTGGTCGGGGTCGGAGGAATCGGAAACCCTGTCGTAACTCAATTAGCAGCAATGGGTGTTGGCAAACTGAAAATAGTTGATAGAGATGTTGTTGAAATTTCAAACTTACATCGGCAACATCTTTACAATGATGACGACATAGGTAAAGTCAAGGTTGAAGTGGCCGCAGACCGTCTGAAAAAAATAAATCCTCATGTTGAAATCGAGGCAATCCCTCTCTCCATTACCAAATACACGGCCGAAAGTATCGTCAATGGAATGGATATCATAATTGATGCACTTGATAGTGTTGATGCGAGATATGCTCTTAATGATGCATGTATCAAGTACAATATCCCGTTTATCTACGCCGGAGCACTGGGAATGTTAGGTTCGGTCTGTACTATTTTACCGAATAAATCTGCATGTTTACGCTGTATGTTCCCCGCATTGGCTGAGGAAGACATGCCAACATGTAGTACCGAAGGAGTACATCCATCAATACTGTATTTGGTGGCCGGTGTTCAAGTGTCGGAGGCAGTCAAGATTGTTACAGGCCAACATCCTACACTTGTAAACAAGTTGCTCTATATAGACCTGAACGAACTGTCGTTTGATAAGATCCAGATGTTTAGACATGAGGAATGCTCTTCATGTGGACCAAAAAAAGAGAGTAAGAAAGAAGTTACTTTACAACAGGAAGAACTGATAATTGAAGAGCTATGCGGTAGAGATAGAGGCAAGAGAACATATACTGTTAGTCCATCGTCAACACTACCTGCATCAATAAGTCTGACCGGAATAGTGAAGAATGCCGAATCACTGGGTTATGATGTTAAAATGAAAGGTAATTTGGGGATAACTGCAATTAGTACAAATCCTAACAAATTATCAATCAGTTTTCTCACAAGCGGCGCTGCAACAATTGTCGGTGCGAAAGACGAAGAGGATGCATTGTTTATATACAGAACTTTTGCGAAGGAAATAAAATGATCTTAGGCACCTTTATGCAAAATTTGAGGGTTACGATATTAAAAATAGAGAATTTAAATTACGATACGTAACGAAAAAATATAATCTTTTCCTTGAGCGTGGAAGAAGTAGTGTTAACCATTTCTGATATTGGGTAGGCAATGTCAGATCACGGTAATAACGTGCAGTATGAAAATCCAAGAAATGTCAATTGGGTATTCTCTAATCTTAGTAATTGGTGGTCAGTGGTAGTTTGCAGTAGCATTAGTGGTTGCATTTTAAGACGAGTCAGCTGATACTCCGAGTATAGCAGCTACCTTTTTGGCTTCATCTGTAGCAGACAACTGCACATACAATTCGTCTGGTCTGATTACGTATTCCTCTTCCAGTTTGTTATCCATTTCATGTCTAAGAATTAGCTCACCTTTAATTGGACTTTTTTCTCTCAATTTTATTATTAATGGGGCGAAACCTGTTGCGAGTGATTCCAGAAAGGAGATTACTAGCTCTTCATCATAAACTAACAATGGAGAAGATGACGATAAAGATGATGATGGCAAGGCGGTAATAGATCTAACCGTTATCGCATTTCTATTATCTACTCTGATTGTAGTAAGCTTAAAGGTGGCTACTTTAGGATCCGAAAGATTTCTTATATTGTCTGCTAACAGCTTACCAAGAAAAAGGATTTTTGAAATGTCTGTAATTTGTTGAATTTCTTTTTGAAGGAGATTTAATGTACATCTTTCTTCATTCTCAACATACGCGACAGTTGGTAGTTTGCCTTCAGATATTAGCTTGTTATAGAATTCATCACTTGTGACAAAATCCTCATATTCAAAATAAGACAAGCCATAATCGATCATTATCACTTTGTTACTTAGTCTTGTCGGATCATCAGCAAGCGTTATAGATAATTTATTCTCACCTTCTAACTTTGCCTGGACGAGGTAGTAATTGTCGCACGAAATGTATTCAGGTTCTCTTTCGGTACGAGCCCAGTTATCCGCATTCTTATTACCGCCACTACTACTATTTCCAGAAACAAACTTAAATGACCTCTTAAATTTTTCAGACATGGGAGTCTTGAAACCAATTGGTATGCGCAGATTGTCTATTCCCAAATCTGAAACTTTTCGCCTATGACTCCAAAATTCTATAGCGGAGCAATCAATCAAAAAAGAATATGAGACGCAAGACGGAAAAACAGCTGCGTTGTTAGCAATGTCTCCATGCGATTGGACTCTAAATGTGGTCGTGCGGGAAGTGCTGTATAGGCTTTCGTCTTCATTATCAATAGAAATCAATAAGACATTCAGAGCGTCTGAAATTATCGTGTAAGGTAAATTCTCGAGATCCTTTGATAACCATGTTTGTAAAAGAATAATTGCATTCTTGTAGCAGCCTATTATCCTTGATTGAACATAATGCTTATACTTCTCAAAGTATCCGGGGTATTCGGTTTTGGTATTTGCAAGAGGGCGCATTAACGCATTCCTTGATTGGAAAAAAAGATCTGTATCTGCATGAGTTGGAAACATAGTGGTGATTATGTCTTCATGATATTTCTTTTGAAAACCATCCAACAATGTTTCAGTTGAAGTTATAAACCGCTCAATGTTTGTCATCATCTCGTTCTGCAAAAGTTCGTAATTTCTGGATACAAGGTGTAACTTTGCAACATTATTATGAATATGAATAATATTACTCGAGACAGACACGAAGTCTTTAAGCATATTAATAAAATTCTTGTTTTCGTCAAAGGCCGAGTAATCACCAAAAAAGTACCTTCCCTCTTTTTCGTTAAAAATATAATGAGGATTGCAAATATCCTCTCTGTCAATACCTCTTGTCATATAATATAAAATGATATAATTCGTTTTAAGTATATGAATTAAAGCTGTTAGTATCTTTGAAGTC
>CAKOFP010000044.1 GCA_933226995.1 Candidatus Nitrosopolaris rasttigaisensis
AAAAGGAAAATTGATGTTAGCACCTAGAGAAATTGATAAGATGATGATTTGGACAGCTGCAAAAATAGCAGAGGATCGAAAAAAGAGGGGAATAAAACTGAATTATCCTGAATCAGTTGCTTACATAGCTAATCATGTTGTGGAAGGAGCTCGAGAAGGGAAGACGGTAGCTGGACTAATGAAATCAGCAAGAGAAATATTGAAGAAAGCTGACGTAATGCCAGGCGTACAAGATATGATACACACAGTGCAAGTAGAGGCAACGTTTCCAGATGGCACTAAACTCGTGACAGTGCATGACCCGGTTCAATAGGTGATGAAATCAATGGTTAGCAAGTCAAAAACGAAAATAAAAACTAAAACTAAAATTAAAACTCCAAAAAAAAACCAACCAGAAAGGAGGTTAGTAGCAAATTGATGCCGGGTGAATACATACTCTCATCAAACCCAGTCATTTGCAACGAAAATAGAAAGACTGAAAAGATTACTGTCAAGAATACTGGTGACAGACCTTGTCAGATAGGTTCGCATACTCACTTCTTTGAAGTTAATAAAGCACTCGACTTCCCAAGGCAGAAAGCATATGGTTACAGATTGAATATTCCGGCTGGAACTTCGATAAGATTTGAACCAGGAGATTCGAAAGAAGTCGAGCTCTGTGAATTAGGGGGCGCACGGATTGTTTATGGATTCAACGCTTTAACAATGGGCGGTTTGACTTCCTCAGTAGTGAGGAATGTGGCACTTGATAAGGCGAAAAAACAAGGATATAAGGGAGCATAAGGGAAGGGGATAGAAATGGTTCTTAAATTAACGCGAAAGCAATACACTGATCTATATGGCCCAACAACAGGAGACAAAGTAAGGATTGGAGACTCCGACCTCCTCATAGAGGTGGAGAAAGACCTGATAACCCCAGGGGATGAATGTGTCTTTGGTGGAGGAAAGACATTAAGAGATGGATTAGCACAAACACCAGGCGTTACAAATGCAAATGGAGCTCTTGACTTCCTAATTACAAACGCCATTGTTGTCGATCCGGTACTTGGAATAGTCAAGGGTGACATCGGGATAAAAGACGGCAAGGTTGCTGGAATTGGAAAAGCAGGTAATCCCTATACAATGGACAAGGTGAATCGCAATATGGTTTTTTCCGCATGCACAGAAGCTACTGCAGGTGAGCACACTATCTGCACACCAGGACACTTTGATACTCACATACACATGATATCTCCGCAGCAGTACGTCGATGCCATCAGTGGCGGTATCTGCAATATGATAGGAGGCGGAACTGGTCCAGCGGATGGGACTTGCGCGACTACCTGTACTCCGGGTGTCTTTAACATGAGTAGAATGATGGAAAGTGTGGAGGATATACCAATGAACTACGGTTTCTTGGGCAAAGGCAATGACTCTCATCCATCTTTGGCACCACTGATGGAACAGATAGAAGCAGGGGCATGTGGTCTCAAAGATCATGAAGACTGGGGTACGACTGCTGCAGTTTTAGATGCATCTTTGAAGGCAGCAGATGCTACCGACACTCAGGTGGCCATTCATACAGATTCCATTAATGAATGCGCGTATGTTGAGGACACGATAAATGCAATCGATGGTAGAACAGTGCACAGTTATCATACTGAAGGTGCGGGCGGCGGTCACGCACCTGATATCATGAAGATTGCCGGTGAACAATTCGCACTGCCTTCTTCAACAAACCCGACTAGACCATATACAGTGAACACACTAGATGAACACTTGGACATGTTGATGTTCTGTCACCATTTGAATCCCGCTGTGCCTGAGGATGTCCATTTTGCGGAGTCCAGAATAAGAGCCGAAACCATTGCTGCCGAAGACGTTTTACATGATGAGGGTGTTTTGAGCATGTATTCGTCTGATAGCCAAGCGATGGGCAGGATCGGCGAAGTCGTAATTCGTGCGTGGCAGACGGCAGACAAAATGAAGAAGATGAAAGGCAAACTGAAAGAGGAAACGGGAGATAATGATAATTTCAGAGCAAAGAGGTACATTGCAAAAACGACTATAAATCCTGCAATAACACACGGTGTAGCGGACTATCTTGGTTCGCTAGAAGTTGGCAAGTATGCAGACATAGTGATGTATCCAACCGCATTCTTCCCTGCAAAACCAAAGATGGTGTTTAAAGGAGGCTTCATAACATGGTCAATTATGGGAGATCCCAATGCATCGCTTCCAACTCCTGAACCAGTATTCTACAGACCGATGTTCGGAGCGCTAGGAAAGGCAGTAAAGAAGACTTGCTTTACATTTACGTCCAAGGCAGCCGTGCGGCTAGAAGTACCACAAAAACTAGGGCTTGAGAAAGTGATTTTGCCAGTAAAGAATTGCAGGAATATTGGTAAGAAGGATATGATGTGGAACGACAAGACTCCGGAGATAAAAATAGATCCGGAGACCTACGAGGTAACTTTGGATGGAAAAATCGCAACTGTCGAACCAGCAGAAGAACTCTCTTTAGCACAAAGGTACTTTATGGCTTAGGCAGTGATAGAGGCAGAGCGAGTAAAGGAACATAAGCTAAAATCCTTTCTTTTTTTTAGTAGTATATCATATACCTTTATTTTTGTCTATAATCTTTACAAAATATAGAGTGGTACCTAATGTCAAATCCTAATTACGGTGTATGGAGACCCATGGCAGAGAACGTAGAGTTCAACGCCTTGGAATCCAATTCCAACGCAGTGATGGCCGTCGCAGATACTGTAAGAACAACTTTGGGTCCTAAGGGATTGGATAAGCTTCTGATAGACCAAGCTATGAACAGACACATATCAAATGATGGTGTAACAATTTTGCTTTCTCTGAGGGCAATACACCCAGTTTCAAGAATGATTGTAGAGATAGCAGAGAGGCAGGAGCAATTGGTTGGTGATGGAACAACCACAGCTGTCGTCATGGCAGCGGAAATGATAAAGGAGGGCAAAAGGCTCGTAAAGGAACTTGGAGTTCATCCAACAAAAGTTGTCGAAGGAATAGAAGGCGGGGTCAAAGAAGCTTGTCAGTTGCTGGAAAAAGAAGCAAAGAAGATCTCTCTTAATGAAATTGCGTTAGAACAGGTAGTCAAGACATCTTTGTCATCAAAGCTGGACGGAAAGAAGCTGTCCTTACTTGTGATTTCGGCGCTGAGATCTGTTGGAAAGAATGCTTTGTATAATGGCTCGTACGACTTTGATAAGACGATAACGGTTCTTCGAAGGACCACTATGGAAGATCGAATTGTCAACGGCATAGTTCTCGAGAGAAAAAGGATGGATCCTGAGATGCCTTTGGAGATTAAGGATGCAAGGGTTATGATCGCAAGATTGGATTTGAAGCCTGTTAAAGAAGCTTGGGTGAAGGAAAATAGCAAGTACGAAGAAATTCTGAATATGGAAAATGACAGGGTCGCCAAGTCAAAGGACATAGTTAACTCCCTGCTGGCAACCGGTGCGAACGCTATTTTGATAGCATCTGGTGAGGTAGATCAGGTTATAGAAAACCTACTTGTAGCGAATAAAGTGTTTGCTGTACGTATCTCTATAGAAGAGATAGAATATTTATCCCGCTATACTCGTGCTAAGCCTGTTAGGATGATGGATGATCTGAAAAAATCAGATATTTTAGGCAAAGCAGATCGTATCTACGAAGATGAGGATAATGGAGTAATTTACATAGATAATGGGTCGGACGGGAGTATGGCTACAATGATAGTTTCTGGCACGACTAAGGAAACATCTCTTGAGAGGTGGAGGGCTGCCATAGACGGGGTAAATGCTGCAGAAGCAGCCCTGAATAAGGGTGTTGTTGCTGGTGGAGGGGCTGCAGAATTGCATGTTATTGAGAAGGTAAAAAACCTAAGGTTGAAGGGCCTGGAACAGGTTGGTCTTGATGTTGTCACGTCAGCTCTTGAGAGCATCATGCGTCAAATACTCACGAATGCTGGCTACAATGGACTTGAAAAAGTTATGGCGGCAAAAGCTTCTCCAGATACCTTTGGTATAGATATCGATTCAGGTGATCCAGTAGACATGTGGAAGTTGGGTGTGCTTGATCCATTGCTGGTAAAGACCATGGCTCTTGAGGCTGCTGGAGAGATTGCTAAATCTGTTTTGCGAATTGATAGAAACCTAGCAGCAGAGGATCTTAGCCAACAGGCTCTATCAGAGACAAGGAGATGATTTGAAAAAATGTTGATTCGACACTGTGTTGAAGAATCTAACGTTGATGAAAACTTGGTGGTAACTGATCCTACAAAGGTAAGACATGTGGTGATTTTGGCCGGCAGAATAGAATCAATGTCCGGCTTGATTGATCCTGCATCACACCTTAACCTTGATTATCCAGACCATAAGGTTACCACATGTGTTATTGCTGAAAAGTTTGAGATTAACGCGAAAGTAAAAATTGATGAACAGGGACTTGTTGTTGCGAGGGTTGATAGATCAACTCTTGGACATTATGGTCATGTTGACTACACACAAAGATTGTTTGATATGATTGAAGCAGTAAAGAAGAGTCACAAATCAAGGAAGACGAGAGAAAAGGAGTAGACAATAGAAATTGATCACGGTGGATTCCGTACTTGGAAATATCAACAACGATAAGAAACTCAAGGAAAAATATGCTGAAATGATTGCGAGAAATGTTTGTGAGACAATCAAAATCAGCAGATTAGAATCTCAACGAATCAGAATGAGAAAAATCTCTGACAAGGGGACAGACGTCGCGCTCACCCTTCCGCCAGGCACTCGGCTGAAACACGGCGATGTTATAATTATAACAGAAAACAAAATGGTTGTTGTTGGGATAGAATCGGAGGACGTTATTATGATAGAGATCAGAGATAACATACACCAAGACGATATAGTCGAAGTACCTGTCAGGGTTGGTCATACTATAGGTAATCTGCATCGGCCAATAAGGTTAGAGGGAAACAAAATATACTTTCCAATTCAAGCAGATACTGAACTGGAGATGTTCAAGAAGCTCTTCGAACCAATTAATGAACATCTGGATATCAAAAAGACAATGATGGTGTTCGAACCGGAAGATGGAACAGAAATACATGAGCATTCATAAGGCAAGCATAGAGGAAATAAGCATGTTGCAGCTTTCTGATTCTTTTTTTCCAAGTGGTATGTATACAACATCCAGTGGTTTGGAGGCTTTATACTATAGTAATAGGAAGATAACAGATGCAGATGGATTGCGCGATCTGATAAAAGTGTATTTGGAACATCAGTTAGGCCCGGCTGATTGTAGTGCTCTTGGGAACTCGTATCGATATATACAAAGAAAAGATTTGCAGAAACTAGTAGAAGTGGATAATATAATATTCTCGATGAAACTTATTGAGGAAGTACGGAACGCTTCGACCAGATCTGGCACGCAGGTACTAAGATGTGTGAGCTCATTCAGAACTGATAACAGCATATTGAATGGATATCAAGAAGCAATAAAAGATAAGAGAGCTTCCGGAGTTTATCCTGTAGCATTGGCAGTATCTAGCAATGCCCTCGGTATTCCAATGTATAAGGCTGGTTTGGTGATGCTTTATGGTTTCAGCGTAAGCATGGTGGGAGCCGCACTAAGACTGGGCGTGCTACAGCATTTTGACGGACAAAGAATCATTCATGAGTTAAAACCGACTATATCGGAGTGTGTAGAAAAGAATATTGACAGACCATTAACTAGCATGTGGCAGTTTGCCCCGGATATAGATATGCTCCAAATAGCACACGAAAGAATGTCATCAAAAATGTTTATTACTTGATTGGGAAGTACCTCTTTTATGAGCTCTAAGAGAATCCCTAGATTAGGTATTGGCGGGCCTGTTGGTTCAGGAAAGACTATGTTGATAGAGCAGGTGGTTCCTAAATTATCATCCAGAGGTTACAAAGTCGGGATAGTATCAAAT
>CAKOFP010000045.1 GCA_933226995.1 Candidatus Nitrosopolaris rasttigaisensis
ATAAAATACTACCACCACAATAGTTTCCGCCACCAGTATCGCCGTTGGTTACTAATGGGGGAGTATTCTCGGGTTACATCGCTATCATGGAAAAACCACGCACATCCAGTCAATTTGTTCAGCCAAGAACGACACATCAAAGAAAATCAGGACCAATTTTGGCACTGGGTAAGGATACTGGACAAGAACCACGGAAGTTTAATGTTGCCGGTCCAACAATGGTGGGCGGACCTTCTGTAGGAGATCCGATGCCTTTCTTCCTACTGGTAAAATTCAAGGGTATCATGGAGTTGGAGGATCGATGGCTCCGCTCGAATTACCAGCGAACCAGAGCTTCAACAGTAAATGACAATGATTATCAACATCAAACTTTGCATCCAGTGACTGTGTTATTTTCCCAGAAATTTGAGGTACAGATAGACATTAATTTAATTAGCTTAACAAGATTCCAATGTGCCACAGGCACGAATATGTATGAAAAGACCATTCATGTTCTTTGATCTCGGGCAAACTTTAGTAAACGAGTGGGATTTTATTAATTACTTTGATAAGGAATTCTTAGGGATATTGAATGCGTTTGGCGCAAAAATCGATAGTCGAAATTATCGGGCAGTAAGAGACAATGTTATTAGAAACCGCCAAATAGGTCATGAAAGTGTTAGGAAGTTAGTAACCGAAGTTTGTAAATTAATATCTCAACCTGGATACGGCAAAATTATTACAAAAAGATTAGAACCTCAAATTGAAGAGGGACGAAGAAAATTCCTCCGCCTTTTTGATGACGCAGAAGAAACCCTCAACGTTCTTTCGACGCAGCTTGATCTTGGAATAATAGCTAATCAACCTAAAGATATTGTAAGGTTATTGGAGGATTCTAACATAAGTCGATTTTTCAAGATGAAGGTCATTTCCTCGGAAGTTGGAATTGCTAAGCCTGATCCCAGAATATTCCACTTAGCAATGGACCTTGCCGCGGTGAATTGTCCAAAAGAGTGTATTATGGTTGGTGATAGACTAGACACAGATATCCGGCCAGCAAATGCACTGGGAATGAAAACAATCAGGATCACAAACTCACTCTTCAAATTACAGGAACCGATGAGCGGACTTGAACGTCCAACTTATACAATCGCTAGCTTGAGTGAGATTCCGTATGTGTTGAAAAGAATCATCAAGACAGCCGAATAGATGCAAGTCTAATTGTTGCTTGCAGGAAGAAGGAAAGCCGATTCAAACCAGCTAGTGCTGCCCTAAAAGACAGATGAAAGCTATTACTTCCCGCCAGTAGGGCTATTGTTTTGTTCATTAAAACCCTAGATGCGGTATCACTAAATAAGCGTAGGTGTACTACTCGCTTTTTAGGTCAACAACTTCCAAAACGAAATATAGAGGTTTCTGGAGTATCATCTGCTTACAGAAAAATAGACCGCACAGTTTTTGTTGTCATGAATGATCTAGGACGTATCTACAGAAAATGGAGATTGGACTTTTGCAGCTTCTTAAGATTTGCCGTGATCAAGCAAGGACAATGAAAACTAACTGTCAAAATGTCTAGCATGTCAACCTTACTAAACCTTCGTCAGCCATCTAATAATGCTACATCTACAACGGGTTTTCACCCTCACTTCCTAGTGTAGCAACCCAAATCGTAAATGAATCCAAACAGATCTTGTCTGATGGGCTCCACGTATTTCCGACTACTATTTACCATGATCAATTTCATTCCTGAGTAGCTTTTGACTTATTGCCGATATTATTGAAAAATCTGATTATATGTGTTGTCTGAAAGCTGTTATACTTTTCATCTAGCTTCAATCTTGTCCCTTTTCTTAAATACAAGTAACCCAATTAAAACACCACCGACTCCAACTAGCATAACAAGTGGCAGATAAAATATTGGAGAATCAGCAGGCTTCCCCCAAAGCACCTCAAACGATATATTGCCAGAATGTGTATTGACAGGAGAATTTTGGTCATCTCTTCCATAAACCGCAATAGAACCAAGTGTGAAACCATTTACAGATAATCTATCCACCAGAACCTTTGTGCCACTACTGATTGATAACCCTTGATTGCTATCGTATCCAATAATTATTGGCTGTGTCGCTGACCAGCCATCAATACCGATTTTGTCATATAGTCTGATATATCCAGCTTCTCTCGTATTTACAGCTGCCCAAAACCTATCAGACGCATTATCCCCATACATTGCAATTTCGATAAACTTCTCACTTGGTGCAGGTTCCTGCAACTTTATAACTGTCTTGGCATCGGGTCTAGTCGCATAAGATACATTATTGTCTAAATTTAGAATCCAGCTCTCAGATATCGGTTTGACAAATGTATAAACAAGTGGATGCGTTCTATCGTTGTTTGATGCTGTATATGGAAAATCGAATCGGAGCGAACGAGTCGTCTTTATTACTTCGTATTTACTTTGGGCGAAATTTGCTTTAGATTCCGAGTTTTGGCCGAAGGCCAATAATACTGTGGAAGGCATCAACAGGGTTAACATTACTACCAGAAATAATGTCACAGACGAAGCATTAAACCTCATATTAAAGATTTATTGTAATTTCTGGTATTAGTAATATAAAGCATAGTTTGGAGTATGATATCCGCACATAACAATGAACGTGAGATTGTTAAAATGAACCTTTAAACTCTAGACAACTGGCAACAATGCGTTTGTAGATGCTCGCACTCACGGAGTATGTAATGACAAATCCCAAATGTGTATCTTGTAGCACAATTTGGATTTCAGTCTCCAAACATCAAGGTCGGAATATACTGCAACAATTTCACCCATTTTCCTTTGGAGATGCTGATATTGAGTCATTCCCCGTTCATGTTTCATTCTATATTAGCAGTTCTGAATTACACATAGATGGCATGTCTAAAAGTAGAAGCGGGGGTAGATAACTGACAAAGGTAGACAAGGAACCCACCCAAGAAGAGGAAGAATATAACAATAATCTAGCAGTCGACCAAGAAAGTGAGTGTCCTTGCTGACCATGACATAGTATACTCTGGCTCTGATAGACTTTGACATCTTTGTGGTGCCAAGAATACAGATTTGTTCATATCCTCGAAACTTAAGGAAATCACACCAATAGCTCTTAAATGAATTAGAGCACCATCTGGTAATATAACGTAACATAACACAAGTGTAATCCGAGACGGGTAAGCAGTAAGTACTTTCAGGTCCTTAATTTCTAATCTGGCACCGTCATAGGTTGAATGCTTCGGCTAAAGCAGATAGATACTACGATGGATTGGGGAACTTGACCGAATAGGATACTTCTATCCTCAATGCGTACTTGATTACTACTTTTATAACCATAATCACTAAACTGTGGCTGCAGCACTCAATTTGCCGAAGAATACTTTAACGTGTGGCCTATAGAGATAATAAATTACTATCGCATTTATGATTAAATGGAATATTGCTGCGATATTTCCAGTAACAATTGAAGCAGCACCTAAAGCAATTCCAATAAATGACAATATCACAGTTAAACTCCATGCCCATCGTTTTCCTCTCCACAAACCATAAGCCATAACCAAATATGCTACACCTATTGCTGTGAGTCCAGCACCTATCCCTGCGGATAGTTTAACTAGTCCGTGAGGAACGGTTGTGGTAGTTATTGTTGTTCCTGAGGGAGTAGTATTACTGCTGCTTATGTGAACATTAGAAAGAAGTGGAGAAATTGCTGCTGCTGTAATTCCACTTGCAAGAAATCCTAAACCGCCAATTATCGTAAGTATTGCTATTATTGTAACACCTGTTGGTCTATGTTGTTTTTGAACGCTATATCACTACGTATTCATGCTATACTGAATGTCATACTTAAGTGTATATATTACGTGAGCAGGTTTTAGCAATATTTGCCAATATCGTATGAGAAAATTTCAGTTAAGTTTCTCAAAACTATTTCATACTATTATCATCACATCCTTGTTTCTTTAAATTCTTTTAATTGTTCTATGGTAGAATGAATTATGCATGAATCAACTATAGAATTATGAATATTGTTAGAGGCGTGTACGAAACCAATTTAATTTGGCCTTGATCTCTAAAGTTGCCTTAAGTTCAAATTCACATACTACACACCAATTAATCATAGACTCGCAAGAGAATGACCTTTATGGCGAAGTACTACTGCCTCCTCCCTCAATGAAAAACGTATTAAAAAATGATTGGTTCTTCTTTTATGCCTCATACTAATAGACACAACTAAAATCAGGAAATCGTTGATACCAGGGGTAATTGCTTTGCAACCACACTATGCGATATGATATCACAAGAGTTACTTATCAATGTAAAATAAGAAGCCAGACACTCTTTTTGGTATTTTTGAATATCTAGTCTATCCGGCAATCGGGTTTGTAGTAACTCTAGTAGGACTTGGAGCCGGGACTTTACAGCTTGCAAGATACACAAGACAATAAGGCCGTTGTATGTCCAAAGAAGTAAAGCATGCTCTAGCGAGCACTTAGATGAAGAAGGAAGGGGATGCAGAGAACAGAAGCAAAGGGAGGCAATTAGTCAATAAGATGTCAATGAGGATTTTTGTAGTTGATGATGAACCCGACATTAACACGACATTAGAGAAAGCGTTAGAACAGAATGGATTCAAAGTTGATTCGTATGAGTGTCCTCTCATGGCTTTTGAGAATTTCAAGCCTTATTATTACAATCTAGCAATTCTTGATAGTAAGATGCCTCAAATGAATGGCTTTTCGTTTTACAGGGAAATTAAGAAATTAGACACGAATCTTAGGATCTGTTTTCTTACTGCAGGAGAAATGTATTATGTAGTATACCAGATATATTTTTTTCTTTACCCGCTAACTATTCATTGGAAAGCCTATTGGCAATGAAGAGCTGATTAAACGTATAGATGAAATTATCACTGATGTCACTTTACAAATCGGTAGTAAATAGTATGGTGTTAGTAAAATGACCGTTTGAATGGCACCGCAAATAGGAGCTCCAGTATATGGCACCGTTACCGTAAAGGTGAGACAGCCAGTTTCGAAGAGAATTTTGATTGTAGATGCTGATCCTGATATTACTCTGACCTTCCAAGGGGATATAGAAAACAACAATGGTAACGATGGCCACAATAAAAGAATTGAAGTATATACAAATCACAATTCGACATGCATTAATATTGATGAATACGCCATTACACTAGCGATAAACGAACAATGATCATCGACTCGACCTCGTCCATCCACGCGAGAGCGAAATAGAGGCGGAAAGAAAACGATCTATCTACTTTTGGGTTGAAGGCGTCTTCTTTTGTTACCGATCCTGAACAATTCTCTCAATCTCCATATCTGTTATGCGCTCTTGCACTAACTCATACCACCATTTTCTATTGTTCTTTCGAGTAGTATCTCCATACAGCGTCCGGTTAAAGCCAAAATATCCAAGAACTATTTCTGCAGCTTCGAACAGCATTTCACAGTATTTTTCTTTGTCATAATCATGCTCTTTTCCTTCGCTAATAAGATCTGCATGGATGACCCTGCGAAGCGGATTCTTGTGAGCTGCATCTGAATAGATCTATTGAATAATATCTACGCATTTGGTACTTTTCTCTTTTCGATTTCTCGTTTTTTAGCAATAAGCGAAGGAGAAGTAGAAGTAATACAACCCGATAGAGGTTAAGATCTCGAGCGAATTATCTCATTTTTGTCTACTTCACGTTCTTTGCAAATGCATCACAATATTTTTCTACTAAAATTACCCCATCGCCCACATTGAACAAAGCCTCCTGAGTGGCATTAAGGCCACAAGTTACACAAAATTTAGGCTTCGAACTCGTCTTCTCTTCGAACAATCTAAAATGTATAAAATTTTTCTGCATCTCTAAGTCCTTATCTCACAAGCTGTTATAAAATTGCTGCTGGGGTAGTATATGTCCGCCATTTGTAAATGTACCCCTGAGACCTATAAGAACTTTCTAGTCACGCTTCTACTGTAATCATATTTGCTCTTGTTGACTTTATCAGTTGAGAGAAATTGAATTTTGCATTATTGTAATGAAAACCAATCACGTCTACAATTGAGTTGCAGCAGAGGCAGGAGTCATGGTGGCGGTGGTATTAGAAGCTTCAACAGAGCACCTGCTCGAAAGCCAGTCGAAGTAGGTGTAATATGATTAGACATTCTGGAAATCAGCAGAAAAAGGATGTACGCACGAATACAAGCAAGAGACAATGGTTTAACGTATGACTATTCTGTAATCGAGAAGTGTAGGGTGGAAGGGAATCATTGAACACATAAAAGTAGTACAAGCGCCGAAGTACAGGCAAAGAGGAAAATAAGGGAATAAGGTACCCTGCTATGGCCTCTGGCATCTTGAATCTCATATTCCCAGTTCTGACCTGGAAGGATTTTGTATTTAGCTTACCATACGTTTAGACCCTGCGATCTTAAATCCATTATAAAGCCTCATTGCTGCATCATCGTCTTCTCAATACCACTCTTAGATCACGGTCCCTGTCCGTTCAATGTCAAGGTCGTTATGACAAATATGAGTAGGGAATTATAAAACTCTGAACTTATTTAGTCTGCAGGCAGGGACAGAATAAAATCATCTGGGTGCAAATTCTGACTACTATTTATTGGTCTGGTTGATTTCTGACTAAAACTGTGCTTGAAACATATCGTTAGTGATATTACATTACTAATAGACGATTATTCTAGTACAGTCTATGTTGATATTCAAGTCACACATCATGCTATACTTAAGATATTAATATCCTAAATTAAGTAGGTCTTCACGGTCTAAGTTATAGTACAATACAAAGACTAGAGTTAAAAAAAGGGAATTTTTTAGGACTGCAGGAGAAAAGTTATCCTTCTTCCCAGCCCTTTGTGAACACTGCGTTCTTCTTCAATGGAATTGGCTGGCCTGGCGTATAGTCCATCGGTCTCATCCAGAAGATTGCCTTTGTTGGGCAAACACCAATGCATGCTCCGTCAGAGATGCATCTTTCTGGGTAAAAGACAAATGCTTTACCTCTCTTCCATCCTTCCACGGGCTTTACTCTCAGTACATCTGGACCAAGAGCTGTACAAATCTCAACACAGAGGGCACAGCCAATACAGTGTTGTTCGCTAATATCCGGAATTATTGCGACTGGCATCTAATTCACTTATCTTCGATCTATACTGAAACTATTTAAACACTATGCCATTTTTATAACAGTGATATAAAATTACTTTCCTATTGGAGAGCATATTCTGCATGCAGAGATAGATACTATACGTATTAGAAACCTCATGGATTACTTAAAATTTTGTTCAGTTAGTTTTTATAATATGTTATAGCTAACGTGGTATCTAGATGTACTTTATTGATGTATAATATATGCGATAAATCTAGACTCAACTTGGACGTTCAATTATCCTGACCCGTGCTCTTTATTCCGGTCTGACAAATTTCTGTTTGTTTTCTTCTAGTTTTCAGTATGATCGCACGTTAAAATTAAGCATAAATCTCCAGCCAATTTCGTCACATTCTCTGCAGTCATCCCTGTAAGATGAAGTAGAGCTATGTGTTTCTCCTACAACACACCCTGATGCACGCTTGAGTCCAAAATACCATTTCAGCCATCTAAGAGATAAAGCGTTGGTAATTGTTGTCCTGTTTCCAGGCATGTGGCCCACATTGGGGAAATATCATATAGCTTCAACGCTTTTTTACCTCCTCAAAAACGAGTTCGTTTTTCATGTGTATAATTAGACATTCCAATATTAGAGGTTTATCTCCTCAAGCCCAAAAAAGGATCACACTCAATTCCTGCGGAATTAATGTCACTTAACCAACGTTAGAGAGAATTGATCAAATTCCGGCATTCTATGTTTTTAGTATTTTGACAAGAGAACTGGTCAAGCTGCTAATAAATATGCATATCTTGCATTAATTGATATTAGTAAACCCTATGTCATTTTCAAACTTGTCGCAAATGAGCTTCGTGATTTCTGATACAGAAAACGTTTCTAAAGGAACTTGACGATACCTGTAGATCAATTCGCCAGTACGAAGAAGAATGCTATCTTGAAGAAAAGTTGAACGAAAAAATAATTCCAGAATTTGGTAAAATCGGAATGCTTGGATGTCCTATATCAACAAGTTATGCAGGTTTGGGATATGACATTCTCACATACATTCTCGCTATTGAAAGAATAGGTGAAGAGGGCAATTCTTTGCGAACATTCTTTTCAGCACATACCTCAATAGGTCAAATGGTTCTTCAGGGTTGGGCAGATGAAGACCAAAAGAGTGAATATCTGCCAAAAACTTGTGACGGCAGGAGTAAATGGCTTTTGCCTTGACCGAACCAATGGCTGGGAGCGACCCTTCGTCTATGGTAATGAAGTTTGAAGATAGAGGTAATCACTTTCTGCTGAATGGAAAAAAACACTGGATTGGGAATGGTACGTGCGCAAAGGTAATGACAACTTACGCAAAAGAAGCCGGTGGGAGTCATCATGGAAAAATATCTGCGTTTATAGTCGATGGAGATTCTGATGGTATTTCAACCGAGGAAATGAGAAATAAGTTAGGCTTACTCACCATCAAAAATGCAGAGATTTATTTTGACAATTGCGTTGTTCCGAAAAGGAACTTGCTTGGATTAAAAGGCCAAGGTTTGAATATTGCATATAGTGCATTGATAGATGGTAGACTTAGCGTTGCCGCGGGCACAGTGGGAGTAATGACAGATTGCCTAGAAGAGTCTGTTTCATATTCGAAAGCACGAGAGCAGCATGGCTCGCCTCTAGCGAAAAAGCAGTTAA
This sequence comes from Candidatus Nitrosopolaris rasttigaisensis, assembly GCA_933226995.1. GTDB lineage: Archaea > Thermoproteota > Nitrososphaeria > Nitrososphaerales > Nitrososphaeraceae > Nitrosopolaris > Nitrosopolaris rasttigaisensis. The sequence goes on from CAKOFP010000045.1 coordinate 8,825, forward strand.
TACAGGAACATTTAGCTAGAATTGCAGTCAACACTGAAAGTTCCCGCTGGCTTGTCTACCGCGCCGCATTGGCTAGGCAAAATCTGCACGATTATGTAGAACAGTTAAAAACTGAGGATCACCAATGGCAATCCAAATTGAACCGAAATAATAAGCATTATTATTTATTGAGAAGTGATGCAGATAACTTATCGACTATAGCTAAATTTCATGCGAGCAATTCTGCATTTGATTCAGCTAATAGGTCGGTCCAAATTTTTGGATCATATGGTTATAGAAAGAGCAAGAGAGTAGCAAGACACTTTTTAGATTCGCGAGCAATTACGATATATGAAGGAACGAACGAAGTCCTAGAGCTGAAGATGGCATCAAAAATCCTCGGGGATAATTATAAAGCGTATTAATTATGCGTTTACTTTTACATCTAGAAAAGAATAAAAAGTATAAGATATGGTTTGTTTTCTGCTGTCTATCCGACACCTTCATCAAACCTCCCCGAATTTTGTGAGCATTTTCTGACCTCAATGATTTGCTGAAACCTGAACTTGCCAGTCTCGATAATCACACTTAACCGAGTGATGAAGAGATGTTTCAGAGGTCTTTTTGTCATCGATCGTGGATATGAGGACGAACGTAATTGAATATCATCGTTGACAAAGACATTACTGAATACTCACGGGTTCAAACTAACACAATGGAAATTTATTACCACGACGAAGTGCGTGGCATATTTGTCAAGAATGGAAGATGATTATTCAACGAGCCAATCCTATTGTTACTCTAGAGACAGAATGCGCACTACGTAAATAATCAGTTGTATCAACATAAGATATGTTAACCCAATCTAATCAAGTGGTTGTCTCCGTTATTTCAGCAGCAGTAATTATTCTGGCCGCTATATCATCTAGTGAAGTAGGATACGTAGCTTATGCTTCAAAAGAGATTTCCAATTGTCCAAAAAACAATGGTGTAAATCAGGCGACAGTACAATCTGCCTCACAAGTTGCAATCGGTAATAACATACAACAAATAATAATTCAGAACGGTGATCAGAAAGGGATTGCTGGCAACACCAACAACCACAATTGCAAACATAGTCATAATGCAGGAAGCAATAGTTATGGTCATCACAACTCTAACAACAATAGCAACAATGCTCCGACTATTGACAACAGTAATAACCAATATCTTGAACAGAATGCAGCGGGAGATAATAATAATCAGTACTCTGTGCAGAATTCAAATCAAGCATCATTTTCAGGAAATTTGAACCAGTGGATTTACCATCTGAAGGAAAAAATATTGAGCCATATGTTCGATAACATGAATTAGGAAACTACATCAAAATAGGCGAATTTATATTTGATGGCATATCAAAAGTGATCGATTCATGAAATCAAAGTCTATGCTCTCATCATTATCATTTCCATCTTTTCTGTCTATAGTAGTAATCGTCATAGTTACTGTTTTCATTGGATGGTCCAGTATAGTGATCCTTTCAGAAGGTCAAAAAGAAATACCCGGCATAAAGATTACATCACCGACCAACGGTCAGAACATTTCAACTGGCAGTAATCTTACAATTTCAGGGAGTGCGACCGGCACTACTAGTACTAATACTGGTAACAATAAGGATCATAATCGCTGTTATGTTTCAGTTATTGTAAATAATATAAGACCATATCAAAATGCCACAGCAGGGGGATCGAAGGACGTCAATGATTATTCTAAATGGTATTATACTCTTTCAACCAAATTCGGAGCCATTAAAGAGGGACAAAATAAGCTAACAGCTAGATTATCGTGTTTCCAGGCGAGTAGTATTAATTCTAAGTCAGCCAATGTTATTAACACCACTAATAACTTGATTAAATGGTCTAGTGTAAATGTAACAGGAGTATCGACGCCAACATCATCAACGGTTAACAGGAATAATCAGACGATAACAAATTCGACTATAGATCGGTCACAACAACCACAACCCAAAACCGGAGGAAATATCACTATGACCACAAATGGTACAACAATAATGCCAGCCCCTCATACTAATATGACAAGCAATTCTAGTTCACAAAGCGTAAAAAAAGAAAATAATAGTAACAAAGTTACTACATCTGGGGGGGGTCTATCTGCCAAGTTGACACAATCTCCATCTACATCAAAATCTACATCTAAGCATAATTATGATAATAGTAACGCTAAACGGTTATCGATTTCTATTCAGTCATCACAAGATATTGTTAACGGTAGAGGTACATCCGCTATAACTGCTATAGCTTATGATGCGAATACTGGCAAGAAAATCAATAACGCAATTATAAAACTGAAGATTGTCTTTACTTCTAACAGTACAACTAAAGAAATCGTAGGTCACAGCGGAGAGATTACATACTCAGCGGAAATAAAACCAAACTCAAAAAATAGTAGCAATATTAATTTTAAGACCACAGTACAGGCATCCGCACCTGGTTATATTTCTACTTCCAAGACATCCTCATCGTCATCCTTATCATCTACATCTACATCTACATCTACATCTACATCAACATCAACAATGACATCTAAAAGTAATCAGTCTATTATTAACAACGGTTCTGACAACCTCACACAAAGTATATTAAAAAATGTTCAAAGGCAACTTAAGCAAAATGGTATTGATATTGCTCTTGGAAAATAGTCTATTATGACTTGGGCTGAATACTCGAGAATAATTTATGATAATCACTGCTGATTGCGTGATGACATTCATCTGGCTGTTGATGCAAACACATCATCTTTTTTAGACATCATTTCCTGTACCTACGCCAAGGCGTATGCGAGTTACCACCTATTGCACGCACCTCAGGCGGTGGTGATACCGATCTCGTTTATGGCGAAAATTCGCTACTACGACATGTAAAGAATAAAAACACTTTTCGAACCCAAGCCAATTAGCAAGGCATGTCAGTGCAGAAAGTTTGACGTCCTCGCGTTAATTATTCTGTCCTCCACGTATCAAGATTATGATTCCCGAAGGCATCGAGTATTTTGCTCGTTTCTTAGGTTCAATTCCTATCCCTAATTTAGTAAGAAATATTCGCGCGATGCATCCAACAACGTGTGCAGTGAAATCTATTGGGATTGCGGCTATAGAACAAAAGTCAGCAAATACAATTTGAGGTATAAGCCAGTAATATGCTCTAGTATTTCCAGCAGCAGCTGCTATACTTAAAACTTCCTGTCAGGTGCAAGAATCATAATATTTATCATAATCAGAGATGTTGTAGCTAATGGTACTCTTAGTAGGAATTCATACACTTATTGCCGATGAGATTTATTTACAGAAATAATAATCGTATCCCAGTCTTCCCCTCGGTGTCCATCAACAGGTAGATGTCTTTCATGATTTGGTCATTCTACCAATTTTTACACATCTTTAATATCCTGAGTTTGTTTCATACTGGTTCAAACGGGATACATGAGCACGTCATAAATAAACACAATAAAAGTATATACTCAATCGATCTGTACCGGTAATCTTAATACTTGCATTATGTATAGACTGTTTAATATGCATTCCCAAAAAAAATTACTAACTGTATTTGGATTAGTGTCAACATTATGTTCATTGATGTTGTCATCGTCAGTACTCTCTGTCATACAAGCCTCAGCACAGACAAACTCTAAAAATAATAGCAATAATCTGTTAACGTACCAGAATCCCGCTTATGGCATAAAAATTCAGTATCCTTCAGATTGGAGAGTATCAGAAAATGGAATGAGGGATTATACTAACATAGTTGCATTCTACTCGCCATTAGAAAACCTTTCAGACAGAGTCCCTGAACACTTGACATTATCAAGAGTTGATTATTCACAAAATATAACACTCGACCAATATAATAAATTCCTCAATAGTACACTAAAGAATATACCAGGTGTACAAATTATAGAATCAAATCCGACCGCTCTTGCAGGACATCCAGGTTATAAAGTCGTGTATTTGTCTATGCCTAGTAATCTACCATTCAAATTCCAGGATATGTTGATCTGGACAATAATAGGTGGTAAAGTATATAATATCTCTTTTAATGCGGAAGCAGCAAAGTACCCCACCTTTCTACCCACTATACAAAAAATGATTAATTCATTCCAAATAACAAGGTAGCGTGCCTATCTTGACAAAATCTGGTTCCTGTAAAACCAAACACCCAAGTATAGAACTTTAGGTTTAGAAGTCATTACATTAAACGCACGTGCCTGGTCATTGTTGTAACAATAATTAAACTTCTTCTATCTTGCTTTTGATTTGGCTTTATTTTACAAGTTACATGATTTTGTTGTTAATCTATAACCACAACATGGACACCATTGTCCATCCCCTTCATGAACACCACGGTTCTGTCCAATTGAGTAGTGGATCCACGTTTAAATACGATAAAATGATATTGTACTTGTTATAGTAATTGATGGACTAACGCTACGCTGTAGATACGACTGAGGGTGGTAGTCTGACAGCTGTCAAATTGCAAGAAAAACCAGTAGAATCTTCTCCTATATCAGTAAGTGAAGGCATAAAGTGTGCTCAGAACATTGCAAAAATTTCTGTCATTACTTTAGCTAGTATAGGAATAGTTGAGCTCTTGGTTTGCCAAATAAGCGGAAGCGTGGCTGCAACTGCCAATGGCATAGATTCACTATCTGATACAATGATTTCATTTATAGTTTTTATGGGTCTTGTAATCGCAGATCGTCCTGCTGATAGGAAATTTCACTTTGGTTACTACAAGGTAGAGAGTTTTGCCGCACTAATAGCAGCGATAGGAATGATTGTAATTGGATCAATTATTTTATACCAGTCATATGGGTCACCACTACTACAACATAGACACGAAATTCATCAGCCTATTTTGACAATGGTAGTCTTAGCAGCTGAAAGTGGTAATATCCCTATACAGGGCAATACAAATTAGGAATTTTGCCAATAGGCATAATCTACTATCATTAAGAACAGATGCTGAGAACTCGATAAAAGATGGTTCAGCTTCAGTGGTAGGTTTCCTGTTGGAATGATGATAGTATTTGCTGCTGTCCATATAGAAATTGATGGGAACAGGAGATTGGCTGATGTAGAATTAGTGACAAGCAAAGTTGAGATGGCCATCCGCTCAAAAATACCCTGGATTAAGAAAATATCAGTGATACCTCATTCATTAACGTCCTTGCCGATGCTATCAGAACCAACGTCGATATAAGAGACAAACATACATTCGTTCTGTTAAAAATAAGAATTAGTATACATCCGCCATTTCACGGAAAAATGCACCACATTACATGACTGTCATTTGTAAGCTTTTATGAGGTTTCTTTCATTTTTACAAGACCGTTGACATGCGATCTGGTCTTTCTTTCCATTTTCTCATCAAATAACATAGCCATCCTATATAATCCATGTCTGTAGATTACGGATTCACAAGTGTCATACGAGCAACAGAACTCGTATGCAGGTCCTCTATGCATAGCGGACCAGTATAAATATGCATGATGTACAGTAGACATGTATGGCTATGATTACCATATTACTTGAATCAAAGACAAGAGTAAAACACATGGGAAGAAATGACCAGAGGTATGACAACGTAATAAACGAATTGACCAAGGGTAGAGAAGAATGAAAAAAACCAAGAGAAGGATACCTAGAAAAACACAAAGAATCGTGCTTGGACAGGATCAGAAGGTGTTGACCAAACTCGTCAAACGCGTTGGCAAGAATTCTGACAACCTTGGCAGGATTTATCTACCAGGTCACTGGATTGGAAAAAAAGTCAAGATCACGATCTTAGAATGAAACAACCCTAAAACACTTGATTAGTAATAGGACAATGAAGTTTGTTTCGTGAGACAGAGCGGCAAGTTCTAAAGGATTTGAAAAACCATATACGTCAAGTCACAGGTATGTATTGAAGCATAGGATACTAGATTAAAGGAAAATGCTAACTGATGCGTATTATTGGAAAATGATGCTTTTAGACAATCTTCAATTTCTCTGAGGCTCTTGCATAACATGCGATTCCGGAGTTGGTCAATGCACAAGGGTAATAAAGAAAATTTGTAAATCATAAAGTCTGCCTGAATGTATAACTGCTACATCATCTTCTAAAACGCGATTGTAGTGCGTTGACCGTAATTAATATACATTCGTCATAAAGCTGTCAGGCCAATTGAACGCAACAGCAATCTTTATTCTATAGGACAGAAGCGATGTCAAATATGTGAAATTTTCATAAACTGGGATGGATAATGGTGTCCGTGCTGTAATTACAGCCTAGAATGAAGTCACGTAACTTAAAATCCGAATTAAAATTAAGTGCTAGAAAGTTTACTGATAATAAGATAGCTTAGTTATGGTGACATTAAAGATAATTTAAAAGGATAGAATTAGTAATTATTATAGCATATCTTATCATAAGGTTAGTTATAATATTCTTAAACGCACTTCATATAAAATATAACAGCATTGCCCCAACTAGCAATGTATACAAGAAAATTGGCTATCTTTGCCGTTGTGTCAGCGACGGCATTAGTGCTTGTAACGGCCAGTCTCACTGCTGGTTCCGTGTTAGCTGTAAAGACGGGCCCTAATCCTAAAAGCAAAAGCACCACCTCTCCTAGCAAAGACTTGAAAAACCTCTTTGCGTGTGAGTCTAGTGCAGCCAGGGGTCCTGGAGGACTAACTCAGGATGGGCTTGTGAACTGTTACACCCAAACATTCTCAGGTAATTCGGCAATACCAGCAGTAGCAGTAGCACCTGACGTTGGCAGTAATAGTGCAAACACCACACACCATAATAGCTCTAGTAGCCATACCCATCATCACAGCTCAGGTAAATCAAGTGGCTCACTAAGTGCAGCAGCCTTAAGTGGGTTAGGATAGTAAAAATAGCATATCTAATTTCTTTATCTGAGACCACCATTTCCGATTTTTCTCTCCATAGGAGCTGGCGGTATTTTTTGGACCCATGCACAATTAGTCTATGCAGCCGCTTCTGGCGTTGCAGTGGGCTGCCAGATCAAGATTTGTATGTCGGTTGATGAGCGGCTGACTGAATCGTTGGCTTCGTTAGCGCATAAGGTACTGACACTACTGCTACTAGTCGTACTGGGTAATTCGGCTGCGACACTCAACCCGCCTTAAATTGGAAATATTTTTTATTCTGGAGTTTACCGTTGTTATTCTGAAATCTCATTTGTAGCATAACATAATCACAATCATTGTATTCTCTGTTTAGTTGGAAGATTTAATGCATCGACAATATTGTCTTGGAAAAGGTGTTGTTAATAAATAAGGACGAAAGGTATCGATATCGACATAGTTTTGCGGTTAGTGGGAGTAATCTAATCTAATCTAATCTAACCTAAGCTATGCTCTATGAGGCTTTTCTAGGTGGAGCGTCGTTTGCTAACATTCTAATGTCTTCCGGTGTTGGTTCGGTTTCCCTCTCAAACTTGGCACTGACTAGTCCACTGGGAGCAGCTACATATACGGAA
>CAKOFP010000046.1 GCA_933226995.1 Candidatus Nitrosopolaris rasttigaisensis
GCATAGAAGGGCTCATGGTGTGGCTGCAAAGATGAAAGGAGAAGAGATAGAGAGGTTGCCAGTGCTGCTAAAAATATGACAAAAGTTACCGTCACCACGACCGCATATATCCTATGATTTTTCATGATATTATTAGATGATTCCTGTTTGTTACATTTGCTACGGTGTTGGCGGTTGTTTCTGTTGCTTACTATTTGTGAATGAATCAAAAATGCACGGCTTTGTAATCTTATTGTGTACAGAATATAATGCCCACAGGAGTATACCTATTGATACTATCCTCAATGGGATCTGATAATTTGTAAGAAAATCTGTTGCTATAATGCCAAAACCTCCAAATGTAGATATGACAAGAAAACCTATTGAAGAACAGCTGGCACAGGTACTAGAAGCAATACCTAGAATTGAGCCTGAGAATAATGATTTGTCTAGCTTTAACTCCGAATTTCTAATTACATATACATTCATGGCAACCAATACCCCCATCAATACTGAAGTTATGTTTGTGACGATGAATCCAGCTATTGCGTCATCAGGAAGATAAAAAGTTACGACTGGTGAAAAGAACAACAGTTGATCAAATACATTAAAAGCAATCCAAAAAATGGTGAATACGGCAGCAGCTATGGCAATATAGACAGGATTTGGAAATACCATCTTAAATGCAAGTGGTATTGTTGTTTTTAGAATTGAGAGCGATTCCCTTCTATTGATATAATCCACTCTCATTATTTTTCATTTTCTTTCCTGCGATATTCCTAGATTGTATTTGTTTGGTCATTTAATGATAGGTAAAAATGCTATAAAGTCGTTTCCTTTATAAGTTAAAGTTAAAATTAAAATTGAACCCTTAAATCTAGATTAGACATTATTACTCGCTATTCTCATGCTTTCAACGCACACATCAATTGCTACTTTGCAATTGATATCAATTCTTCCTTTATTTGCAGACAGCGCCTAATCTAATATAGATCATACTCAATAAAGTCAAAGAAAATCTCTAATTCTTCTCATAATATTCTCTTTTTATCTCTGTACACTTTGATATTTTGAACAAACGATAGGGATTTGAATATATATCATCTTTGGTTTCTCATTGGGTTCTAAATTACCGACACTATTGTCCGTCATTATTGGATGCGTACCGTCTATTAGAATCGATGGTACCTAACTATGATAGTGACATTCTTATTGGGTAGTCTAGCGTTACAATGTTATGAAGTACCGAGATAGAAATGAAATTACTGCGCAGATTCTTGAAAGTGCTAACGGCAACAGAGTACGACTAACGAAAATAATGTATGACGGATACCTTTCGCACACAGTAACTAAGGAATATTTGGTACTTTTAATAGAAAAAGGCCTGATCGAATATCTGGATGGAGAAAGAACTTTCAAGACGACAGAAAAGGGGATGAATTTCCTGCGTTTACATCATAGAGTGCAAAAATTGACTCCTGTTGCTCCTACATTGCACAGTAGGGAGGAAAAGGCTTCATTTCTTTAAACGACTCTCATTTTGATAGTTGGGAAGAGTAAATTGTTAAAGGATTAAGCCCTGAATAAAGAGGAAGCAAAAGCGTTTTATGGTGCGCCATACGTACCAATAGATTATTATTGATGGATAACGATTTTGTTGGCATAGCTTAGCTTCTACCAATTTGATACGTATATTTGGTGCAGTCTAATTCATTTATGGAAATCCAAAGATTGAAAATAGAACTGCCAAATGATGTCCAGAGCATCCTTGGTCAGAGTCATTTTATAAAAACGATATAAGATGCGGTGCCGGGACGGATCACCCAGCTACATCCAGTTTACGAAATAAAAATTCTACCTTAATTTAAGCGGGTGAAACCATTTAATTGCTCAGCCCTAAAAACGAGGATTAGGTTTAGTTTAGAGAAAAGGACGTATAGTGATTACGTATTTCCTACTACATCGTCCTCCTACTTGTGAATCTTAAAGAACTAATTTATCACAAAAAGCCTATATTTAGATTGGTCTGCAATGAACCGAGATGACAAAGTAATAAAGTCAAACCGGACTAAAAGCTTCGATCGGACATACCGAATATCTACTAAAAGGAAGACCTTTATGGAATAATGTAAAGGATACATGTTATGGTAATTTATCTCAATATTGCTATAAATTTATGCAATCATTATATCATTTATTACTAATTAAATGTATGAAGATTGCTAGAAATAAGAAAGTCACTTCAGACTCCCTTGTGGATTTTAAGGCGAAATGAATCGGATATAATCAATTGTTATAATTTTATGACACCGTATATCCTACGAGCAACTGGAGGAACCATGCTAAACTTTGGCTACTGGAATGAAAAAACCGCAAATCCTATACAAGCACAAACTGAACTGTGTATGTTAGTTGGAAAATTTGCTCAGTTACATTCTGCAAAAAATGTCCTAGACGTTGGAAGTGGATTCTCAGCGCCAGCAATGTTTTGGAAATCAGTTTACAACTCCTTGAATATTATGTGTCTCAATCTTAATTTCGTACAATTAAAAAATACTATAGGTCTAGTTAAAAGGGGTAACGATAATAATATCACAAATTCTAAAAAGACACGTCAATCACTGTCATTTATTAATCATAACAGTGTTACGGATATATCGCTATTAAACGGTACGGCTAAAATTTTACCCTTTACAGCCAAATGCATGGATAGAGTGATTGCTTTAGAATCCGCGCAACATTTCAAGCCATTAATACGATTTATTGAGGAATCAAGAAGAATCTTAAGACATGATGTTGGCTTACTTGTTGTTGCAATACCTGTGATGACAATGGCAAAATCATCATCATTCTTAACGAAAATACACGAGTTCGTGAAACTTGGAATTCTTTCTTTAACGTGGGCATCAGAACATTACGAATTAGAATTTGTCAAATCGCTCATTAGTAGGTCAGGGTTTGATATTATTAATATCGAGCATATCGGATCGCATGTATATGAGCCTTTAGCAGACTACTATGCACAAAATAGAAAGACAATAAAAAGTGTAATTTTGAAAGAGAGAACATCATCAATATCATCATATCTCCAAAGTATTCTATACAATGTAATCGAAAGAGTTGTCTTCAACTCAGCAGTAAAAATGAAAGAAGCATCTCAAAAGGGATTTATCGATTATGTTTTGATAAAGGCAAAGCTGGCATAGAGTCCCATCCGGCAGGTACCTCCTTTAGTTTTAGAAGCATTCAGAGAAGGCGATAATCAATGAAGGCAGAAACAAAAAAGGAAAACGGCGCTTTTCGTTTGTTTCAGGAAATGAAAAAAATAGACAATAAGGTTAAGATGTGTTTTTTGGCAGCTAGTGAGATGTAAAAGTCTGGAAAAGAAGAATTCTTTGCATTAGATAAGGATCTATTCCTTCGAAAACCCGTTCGAAATGAAGAGTTAGTAGAACAATTAAGCACTATAATAAGTCAAATTAAATAATACTAGCAAATTTGAGTAGTTGCAGTATTGTACTTCTATTTGAGTGTCCGTCTCTAAATTATTGCTATCATTATTAGCTCTGCCTGTTGAAGATTACAGGTACTACTAACAGCGACACCATAACAGTGTGAGTGAACGATGGCGGCTCTAGCTAATTCTGGGAATAATGTCTATACAGCCTGGCAAAATAATGACACAGGACATTGGAATGTATTCTTTGCAAAGAGGTCAGATGGAGGAAAAACGTTGAAGACAATGATGATAAGTGCTCCTAACAAAGGACATACAATTGTTTGAACGCGGAGATGTCTGCGTCAGGAAGTAATGTCTATGTAACCTGGTGGACTAACAAGACAGGAACCCTTATGCCAGTACACAGGGCAAGCAACGATAACGAAAATACTTTTGGAAAGCAATAACGCTGAATAGCACTGGGTAGATTTCCTACTTTTAATTGTATTAATACCAACAACGAAGTGCCATGACAATGAACTGAAATCTACAACTTTTTCTTTTTTACTGGCTATATCGTCTTGCCAACAAACATCTTGAGAGAGCTGAACTGTTATTAACTATCATCCTACACTCCAAAAACTGTTGCGTTTTTCTTATCCATTGTTTTTCTTTATTCCTATTCGTTCGTTCGTTGTGGTTGTGGTTAGAAGTAAAATACGGATCGACATTATTAATAAAAATCTCTTCACCGTTTCAACCCCATTTTGTAACACCAAACGAAAAATGTTATATGTCCTGATGTCAGTCATAGTACAAGTTGGCTCCCACACCCGCAGCCACAAAGGAATAAGAAAAATGTCGCAAGGACAACAAGGGCAACATGATCAGGAAGTGGTCCTATGGTTAAATGAAATCAAAAAAAGCCTTTGGCATAAACTACACACTAAACATACTAAGATAGTAATCCAAACCCAGAAAATTACAAATTATAACATTGTCTTTAGCCGAGATAATGAAGCTACAATAAAAATTCCCCTGATAGAGCTTGACGAAGTACTGATAACGAATAACCGTAGTGTTAGTCAAGGAATTTATAGCGGGTTTTCTTCAGGCAGGTACTTTCGTTCGTACTATGGTTTAAGCAATTCCAACTCTAGACACGTCGGCGATTTAGTCTTTTTGCACGGTGACAAACCTGAAATTATATTTAGAAATATTGCCGACCCTAACAGAGTAGCTTCCTTAGTTAAGGCTGAAAAGAAAAGATTGCAGCAACTGCAGAATGATAAACCAACAGACAACACAGCTCCAATACAACAAGAGAAATTCCTATGCTATCAGTACCAGGATAAGACAGGACAAAACTTATTTCAAATAAATAGACCATTGAATTTTATTGTCATCACCGACCATGAGGCCATAAACAAAAATTATGTTGTGATTCTAAAGGCGTTGCCCCTTACTTCGTTGGCAGCTCTAGGAATTGCGATTTGGGATAATGATAAAGATTTGACTTTAGATGCCTATGCAGATACCAACATCGAAACACTATTTATTATAGAAAAAACCAAGAATTTCCACCTTTTAGAATCGACGAGTAAGGCAACACTTGGAGGAGAAAAGGCATATAAGATCGTGTATAATGGCCTAATAAATAACGTATATTCGACACACTTGAATATTTTTGCTATGTACAACAATAAGATATATTCAATATTGTTTAATTGTGACGTAGCCGAATATCAACAATATTTGCCAACCGTGACCCGCATGATTGAATCATTCACCTTCATAGCTAGAACTTGAAAATAAAATTAAATCATCACATAATCCATCATTACAAACGGCTTGTCAGTCTTTCTAAGGAAAGTAGCGACATGTTTGTTGGCCGCTATGATATTCTGGGAAAAGCCGCAAGCCAACTTTCAGTGCATCGGTATGACGATTCTACAAGTATCTGACGGCATCATGCAGAAGAAGTAATTTGTGATAAAACTTATCGTAGTCGTACCTCATTTCCTCCTCGTTGATACAGAGAGTTGAATGTATTAAGTTGAAAGTACTCTCATGCATTATTGCCAATAACAAGTTATTTTTGTATCATTGAACAGTTCTTTTAACCTGAAAGATTTGGTGTTTACTATCATCCTTTTCTATGCTCCAATTTCATACGATTTCCATATTATGGACATAGCGTAATATGGGGGTTTAATTCGACATTATGATCTGGGTCATGAGGCATCTTCCACTCCCGACATATTGTAGCAAATATGCCATGGCGCAGAGATAAAAATTAGGGGAGCCAGTCAGCTAAAAGTCCAAACATTTAAGACCTTTAAGGACTAGGAACATTTGTGATACATTTAATATCATCGGAAGAAATATTTTTCGAGGTGAAACTTGTATAACGAACGCTTCGAATGTAATGACAAGTAACGTAGTCGCTGCTCGCGAGAGTACTACTGCTATGGAGATTTGTACGAAGCTTCTTATCGGAGAGTTTAACGGCTTACCAGTTATCGACAGTAATGCTAAAGTCATAGGTATAGTTACAGCAGTTGACATTTTGCGGGCTCTAAGACAAGGCAAAAATCTTGACAGCCTTCGAGCAATAGATATAATGACACGAAATCCAGTGGTAGTCAAGCAAGATACAGAGATAAACGAGATAATCGACATTATCCTTCAAAAGGCCATCATCTTAGTCCCAGTCATAAATGATGACCGCAAGCTAATAGGAGTCGTAGGTAGACTTGACATATTGCAACAAAACCTAAATGAAAAGTTCGTTACGATAGGTGAGACAAGCTGATTTGTGAGGCGTTTATCTGAACCTACTCCCGCTAAGTCAAGTCCTTGAGGCAGAAGACAGGCTAAATTCATTTGTATATCAGAATCACACATAAAAGATACTGCAATCTGCATATTCCCGATTCTTCACCACTTAAGCTCTGTAATAGCAGTCTTAAGTGTTGATTTTGTCTTAGTTTTTCTTTGCCCTCTCTAGACGACTTAATCCCCTCTGCTGAGCAATTACATTTCGAGCTTATGTTGAAAGGAGGGTAAAGTTGCAAATTGGACCGATAGCCAATCTGCCAAATTATTCATATGATAGAACTATCTGATAAACAGGGATTATGTCTAGTCCCCACACCTGTGATTGTGCACAAAACGCAACGCACATTACCAACAGACCTTTACTGCCTAGTCTGTTGTAACAGATGGAATCGTGATTATTTCATAGTTAGATAAGCAAGGGGCAACATGCTATACAGGTTGATTACAGGTGGTAATACAAAATCTCACACATTCGTCATAGATATTCCGAATAACAGATCTTGTTGTCATGATAACAGCTATCAAGTTCCCCAGACATTCTAAGGGTAAACAAATAACAGCGCCCTAGATACAGATGACAACACAAAAACAATATACTAATGACACAAGTCCGAAAGCTGTGGAGATGGGGAAGACAGCAGCAATTAAGAAAGCTGTTAACCTTAGTGAATTTGATGTCTTTATATTATGTAAACCAGCTGACATGTTTTCTCCACAAACATATGTTTATTATCAGAATTTGAAAAGATTTCAAAAGAAGCAAAGAGTGGAGCCCTAGTTTCGATGGAAAGTACTATTCCAAAAGGAACATCAAAGAAATTATTTGAAATACTCAATCATAGATTCTATGTTCTTCACGCCTCTCAAAGATGGTATTCATTAGGTGAAAAGAGCACGGTGTAAAGCAGCAACGTATTATTGTGGGTGCGTATGATTGTTGTCTTAAAGCAGGTATGCAGTTCTATGGTGGCGTTGATGATGTTCTTGTCGATCAATATAGTTATTCTTCATCCTCTTCACTCAAAAGTCTAGGGATTCCTATGCGTCCAGTATCTAATATGGAGGTTATTGAAGTAACTAAAAATGCCGAAAACGCACATAGATATCTGCAAATAGTATTTGCTGAAGATCTTTATCTGTATTGTCAAACAAAAAACATAAACTTTCCACAACTAAGAGATGCTCTATATTCTGAATGGAACGTAAATATTGTAGAACCAAGAGAAGGAATAGGAGGACACTCCCTTCCAAAAAATACTAAATTGATTTTACACTCAACATCTAGAAGAAAAAGCAAGTTATTGAAAGCAGCTATGGAGGTAGATGAAGATTATAAAAGATTTAGAACCAAGCTAGGGAAAGGGATCAAATCCGCCATTATTGAGGGTGATGGGATTGGAAATCCCAATAGCAAGTGATTGTGATGGACGATTTAAAGAAAGACGAACGAACCCCCGATAGCGAAGCCACTAAAAAACTCCCACAGCCGTTATCATCTTCAAAAGCAGTGGTGCCAGAAACTTTCGAAAAAATAAGAACTTCTGCATGGATAACACTTGCAATTCTTGGATCTACCGTTCTAATTACGATGTACGGTGAGACGATGTTATTACCAGCTATTCGTGATATTATCAAGGATTTTGATATTTCGTATACTACATCGTCTTGGATACTCACGGCATATCTTATCTCAGGTGCTGTTAGCACTCCTATTGTTGGAAAGTTATCTGATATCTACGGACGAAAGAAAATGGTGGTAATAATACTGATAATTTATATCATAGGAATTTCTGCTGGAGGAGTCTCAACTAACATTTCCTTTCTTCTTATTGCAAGAGTTATCCAAGGTATAGGTATATCCATGTTTCCAATAGCTTTTGGAATTATAAGAGATCAATTGCCAAAGGAGAAGCTTGCAATAGGCGTAGGAGTATTCACCTCAATGTTCGCAGCAGGTTCAGTAGTGGGTTTAGCAGTAGGTGGAAGTATAATCCAAAGCTTAGGCTGGCATGCCACATTTCTTTCCATAATACCCGTTGCTATTAGCCTTTGGATAATAATCAATAGATTCATTCATGGTGATAATAAGAGGGCTGAACTAGTAGAAGAACAAGGCAATTTAGTGCAGGCTGATGCCAATACCGAGTCCAGTAGAGCGCATGCCAACTTAGGCGAAGTTGTTACTCATAGTAATGGAAGGCGTAGCCTTGATGTAAAGGGCGCCATAACTTTGGCTGTTACGATAGCCTCTTTTTTACTAACACTTACATATATTGGGAATAGTAGTAATAGTAGTAACATCAGCGCATATCCTACGCAGATTATAGTAGTGTCATTAGCTTTGTTGTCAATGGGATCATTAGCCTTATTCGTCATTATAGAAAGAAGAGCAGCATCGCCATTAATTGAGCTCAGTTTAATGACCCATAAAATACTTCTACCTGCCAATCTCCTTATCTTGATTTTTGGAATTACTATGTTGATGGTATATCAGACCACACCAATACTGGTGAGAAGTCCCCAACCTCTTGGATTTGGTGGAGATGCTGTAGCTAGTGCAACTGTTCAACTACCCTTTATGATCGTAATCTTGGTATTTGCTCCTTCTTCTGGGTTTATTGTGTCAAAGATAGGTAATCTCAAACCAACTGTAGCAGGAACTATCATTATGACCGTTGGCTTTTTCAGTCTCTTTATGTTTCATTCAACAGAATTTATGGTCGCAATAAACCTAGCAATAGTAGCTGCTGGAATCTCGTTGATACAAGTGGGTGCATTTAATATCACAATGGAGTATAC
>CAKOFP010000047.1 GCA_933226995.1 Candidatus Nitrosopolaris rasttigaisensis
CGTCGTTACGGAATAATTAGTAGTGCACATGGATTTTCGTTGAAGGTTAAGACACGGTCTGATACCAAATGAAGTTGCAATAAAGAAGATCAACTCAATATCTGTAATTGATTTACTTAAGAAGGTTCAGTATCTGATCTATCCGTGCATCGGTCTTAAAACCGTTAGGATCTAAACTTGTTCTAGAGGCTCTGTAACCAATCGAGCGTAGTTGCTCAATAATCTTTTGCAATGGATTAGGATTCGTCCTTAACCTGGAGGCGATCTCATCAGAGAGGAAGTAAAATGGAATATCATCAAGCTCATCGATGCATGTAAACAGAATTTTATTCAGGCTCCCCATTTGAGCAGCCACGTCGTGATCTGTGTCCAACAAATAACTCATTTTTTTAACAAAATCCTTGTCGAACAATCTTGTAATCCACAAATAGCCAGCAAACCTGTAGGTGCTTCTACATAGTTCGCACGGTTCTCCTTCATTATATTCTGCAATTGCATTCCTATTTCCGCACTTCATACAGTCTCGCAAGTAGCCAATGTCTTTAAAGACCGAGTTTGCTTCGCTGCGACTAACTGATACCGAAAGGTACGCTCTCAAATAATGAAGATTGGCATGGACGAATATCGGACGCACAACAAGGTCGAGTCTTGCTGCGATTAGTGCAGTTAACGATACAATTAGCCGAAGAGCGGTTTCCCGTGCATAATTGTTGTTAAGTGGCTTTCCGTAGTATTTGCGCCTACAGACTTGTGGGTGTACCCCGCACAGAACAGCCGTATCTGTGGCCGTGACGGAGACCATCCCTCCTTTGTTCACTGCTCTTAGAAGGCAGTCTATATAGGCTGACGGGCTGCCGAATGGATCCAAATCTACGACCGCAAACCTCTCGTAATTTTTTGAATCATGATTCGTCAGAAATCCGACCACATCCTGTGTTGTAAAAGTACACTTTTGGGTTACCAGATTTACTTGAGCAGCTTTTTTTGCTGCGTCTATTGCAACGGTGTTTATATCGTTGATATAAATTTGTTCTAGCTCTGGGACTTCAACTGCGACTCTTAATGCTCTAGCTCCAATTCCTCCAAATGGATCACCAAAAGTTTTAGGATTTTTTTTTATCCCCGGTACAAATGTCTTGTATACAAGTACAGAGATATCACGATTCAATTTAGCTGATGGGTTAAAGAAAGCGGGAGCTTTTGGCGGAACATTACCTGAAAGTGATGAGGCCGGGACCAATAGTCTCGTCTTGCCTTCAATGGTTTCTACAAACTCAGAGGAGATCATAACCGTATTGGGCCTTATTTACCATTCCGTTATTTATCAGTAATAGATGCGTTTCTCCATCATAACTAATAATAACCTCCTCGATATGAAATCAGCCGGCTACAAGGATAAATCATTATTGCAAAAAACCATGGAAAACTCACTTATAGGTGGAGTAGATGAGGCCGGACGTGGATCTGTTATTGGACCTTTGGTCGTTGCAGGTATAAGTATCGGAAAATATGGCGTCACCCGATTGCACGAGTTGGGTATAAGAGACTCAAAGATGCTTACGCCCATGGCCCGCGAAGATTTTTTTGGAAATATCGTAGGATTGGCAAACTCTCTTTGCATATCCAAATTCGAATGTCATGAAGTCGACAACTATGTCTTTTTTAACGGCCTAAACGAGCTTGAAGCAGTAGGAATGGCTGAAGTTATCAACAATATCCACGCTGACAGAATCTACGTCGATGCGTGTGATATTAACCTAGAACGCTACAAAAATTCAATAAAAAAGTACTTGTGGACTCCAAAACCAAGGATTTACTGTTTGCACCATGCAGATTGTTCAAATGTAGTTGTTTCAGCCGCATCTATCGTCGCCAAAATCATTCGTGATAATGAACTTGAACGAATTCGTAAGATTTATCATGACATAGGAAGCGGTTACCCCTCAGACAAGAAAACCATGTTTTTCATCAAAAAATGGGTTACCCGATACAAGTCTGCGCCCCATTTTGCCAGAAAATCGTGGAGACCTTTAAGAATTATGCTTGAAAGCGAGAGCGCATCTGCCTATTGAGGTTGATAAATTGCACGTATTAATGCATGGTCTTTATCAAAAGGTTCTAAATCTATAATTTGCTTAATACTGAACCTGTTATTTTGCAGTTTCTTTGCCTCTTGAGCAATAACAGTCTTGGGATTCAGAAGTACATTGATACTCCTAGTTTTGACCACCAATAGCAATACACCGTTAGGTTTGAGGTAAACCACACAATTCGCCATCGCAATTTCAGTTTGGTCAGGCTGGGCGATATCACAGTACATTACGTCGACTCTCCCGAAAACAGAAAAATAAGATCTAGGCTTCCGGGCATCCTCAAGTATGGGCACAATATTCTCTCGCTTAGAAGCTAGATTTTCTAAAAGCTCTCGCCCAACTCTTGAAGACGATTCTACTGCAAAGATTATGCCATTAATTCCAATAATATCGGAGATATGGCTTACAGTTGTGCCGGTCGAGGCGCCTATGTACAATACTTTGCTTTTATTCATGACCGGAAGGTCAGTGAGCCCATTTTGTAATGCTCCTGCAAGTTTACTCCGGAATGGGTCCCAGACTCGATATTCCTCTCCGTCGTATTTGACCAGCTTCTCACCGTAAACGTCAATACCTTTGACTAAATTCAAAGTCGCAATTTGCTTTTCGCCGTGGATAGTTATCCAAGCAACCGAGTCAAGATTGGATTCGATCAAACCTTCTAGTCCTCAATGTACTCTATTCCCGAGATTTCTCGGGCACACTCCATTATAAGCCATGTTGAGACGTTTTCCCTTTTTTCCGCTTTGAGAACTTTTTCCTTCGAGGATTTCTATTTTTAAAACGTTTAGAGCTCTCTAAATAAGGGGGCCGACCATGCGCTTTAAATCTATCGTTTCTTTTCTTTTGCACACTAGGTTCTTTATATTTCTCTTGAATCTCAGCGATACGGAGATTCAGACGATTCGATATAGATGAATCCTTCACACCAGGGCGAAAAAGATCGATTCTTGCAGCGATTGCTAACTTTGAGGCCAATGCCCTTGCGATTTTCCCACGCTGCCATTTAGGTGCAGAATGTATCAGTGAATGTTGAAAAAGGAGCCCGTGTTTTGGCGGATTTGCTCCTGTCCGAAGCGATCTGAATAGCGCCTTCTCTGCGCCCAATACCTGAATGGTACTAGCAGGAAGGATTGCCAATTTGTTTAAGCTTCCTGCTTTAGCGATTACTCTTGCCCCAACCGGTGCCGTCAACAACTCTTTGATGTTTGGAGCCACGCTTCCCATCATGAATTCTACGTGTTCCGCCAACGTCTTGCGCAGCGCTGATAGGGTGATTATTTGCTCTGCAAGCTTTTTTACAATTTCGAGATTTTCTGCAGTTATCTCGCCTCCTCTGCTCCTTTTACAAGCAGAAATTATTATATCCGCTTTTCTATCCTCAATGCCGACGGCGTTTAAAATTTCCTTAGACACATTTTCTCGAGATCCAGCCCTATTTACGATTTCTGCATAGGCAGTTATGCTCGTAATTAAATTGTCCAGTTCAGGGAAGTGTAAACCATACCACTCTCGCAGCCTAGCCCCTATAGTGTTGAGGACTTGGTCAATTTCGTCAAGAGCATTAATCGCCTGAGCCACATGAAGGTCTAATTTCTGCGATTCTTCTTTTACTCTCGATGACGATATTTCAATTGCAAAATTTCTTAATTCACGTATGGTATCTCTTTCATCACGGGCAAATCCATATCTAATTAGCAGCATCTGCTTTTTGTTCTGAATTTCATCTTGTTCCTGCAGAGTCATCATGTGACTTTTAAGACCGGCGGATCTCAGAACGTCATTTACATTTGAATCATTAACAGATATATAATCAAAATGGGAAAGCGCCTCAATAATCTCTTCGAGTTCCATCGGAATCCTTCCTGACTTAATCGAACGGAATGATTGGGCAGGATTTGTGAATCTCTTCGAGACGATTAAATTGTTGTTCTCATCCAATGCGGCCAGACCCAATTCCAGCAGCAAAAGAGCACACTGATTTGTCATTCGTATAATACATTTCTGTACCTCGGTATTAAAAAAGGTAGCCAAATGGTGTTAACTTATGCTTGAAAGCTCATGTCCACCCGGATATGAGCTTTCAGACTCACACAGACAGCCAATCGGATTTAGTAGTGATATGTTTGGCGACCAATCTTAAAATAAAAGATGCAAACTAATTCAGTAGTATTGTTCCTATCTAAAAGCGAGAAGCCTGACCCAGTTACACGGAAGGTGACGATGACCAAACAGGTTGCTGATGGGATTATCACGTATTCCCAGTCGTGGCACCCAAACGAAGGAATTTTAATTTTGAAAGGTAGGAGCAAGAAACAACAAATCATACTTGAAGGATTAGTCATTCCTCCCTTTTCTACACACGGACCATACTATTCTGGTTTTCCCACCTATGACTTACCTTTTGATCTCTCTTATGTAGGGACAGCGCACTCGCATCCAGGTGGTTCTAATAGACCTTCGCTCGAGGATCTGAATAATTATTATGGCATCGTATCCATTATCATAAGTTATCCTTATGAATATAGTACAATAGGCGCATTCGATAGAAATGGAAGAGTCATGAATTTAGAGATTGTTGACGCTTTATGATCACCCTAACATCATTCTATCTCATTGTAACAGCATTCTATTATCAGATTAAGATGTCATTGTAATATTCGTTAGTATAGTCATAAATTACTGATTATTAGTAAAGCTCAAAGAGGGGTTTTTGGAAGTCTTGGATGGATTGCGTTGTCCTTCCTTCCACCTTTCGTAGTCCTTGCTTCTATCGTTATTCTTCAGTTTTCTCTTACTTTCCTGATTGGAATTGATCCTATATTGTTATAGTCCCTTTTTTGTTCGTGTTTAGCATCTTTTGACGAAATACAAATTACAGATTTCCTGTCGCTCGCAGTGGCTAGGTGCTTGTTCGTGTTTCTATTATTCCCATGCCGGTAGATATGAAAGGCATGTGACAGAGTTTTATTTCTGGATGTGACTTTTCTCGGCCTTCTGATGTGTGGGGTTGCCTCAAGAACATCTTTTTCACGGCTAGGGGAACTACGACTGGGCTATCACCCTGCATGGAGTATTAATGATCATCCAACAAACAAATCAGGTACTAATATTAATGGCGCTCTGAGCTTAATCTCTCTTCAAAGTTCACTAAGCTTTGGTGAGCATCATCTGGTCTTTAATTTTAAGTAAATCCAATCTATAATTGGTGGTACTTTCTTTAGACGAGCGGTTACCGCAAAGTACGATATGTATCATCAAAGATAACCAATTTGTGTTACTAGTTGGTATTCCATCAGTTTCAGATAACTGGGCGCTTTTCATAATGTACTGAGTTGCTTGCATACTACCTTATAGGAGCACATTTTAGCTTCAGCGATTATATTTTAGTCTTCCAGGGCTTCGTGGCTATCTGCCCTTGATGTTTATTATGGATTCAATTGCATTACCTATGAGTGCGAATGCCAATCCCGTGAGTGCAATCATCAAACCTGGCGGAACTATCCACCACCATAACCCACGGGCCGCAGCTTGTGCAGAATTGGCTTGGTGGAGAATCTGTCCCCATGTTGGGATTGATGGGTCTCCTAATCCTAAGAAACTTAGTGCCGCCTCTGCCAATATTGCACTTGGAACTGCAATCGCGATGCTAGCTAAGGTAAGCGGGAGGAGCTGCGGGATAATGTGCTTAAATATTATCTTAATATCTGGTTGGCCCATTAATTTTGCAGCATCTATATATTGAAAGTTTTTTAATTGTAAAGACAGACTTCTGCAGATTTTTGCGGTACCTACCCATCCGAAAATGACAAGGAAAGCTGCGATCAGAAAGATACTTCTGCCAATTAATACTGACAAGATAACTAAAATAGGTAAAGCAGGCAACGAGTAAAATAAATCGTTTATTCGCATTAATCCCTCATCAGTTCTTTTTCCCTTATAGCCAGCAACAATCCCATAAATTAACCCGATTAAAACGGAAGCTAACGAAACCGTCAATCCTATAAAGAGTGCAACAGGAGCTCCCCACAAAATACCGATTGCGAGGTCTCTCCGGAGTTCGTCAGTGCCCATCAAGCCGTATACTTTTCCACCGAGGATTAGACCAGATTTTTCCACAGAGTCGGAACTTCCAAATAAATAAAATTTTTCCTTCACTTCATAGTTTCCCTTCAAAACCTTTTCTTCTCCAGTTTGCGAAAACATCATTACCTGCGGAACAGATTCATCTTGCACATAATTGAAAAGGTTCTTGTAGGCACGTAGATTTTGAATTATCAAACTGTCTGTAGAGAAAATTCTCGTGCTAAACTCGGTTTGAGCCGATCCTTCACTTTGCGATGGTGGTAACGCAGAATTATAAATAAGAAAATCATTGCCATCTGGTCTAACTATGTCTATTTGCAGGACCGGTGGTACCTGTCCATATTTCGCAGCGTATGGTACCATAAAATCTGTGGGATATGAATCGTAATTAAAGTTAATAAAGTAGGTGTAAGTGACAGAGCGTATTCCATTCTCGTTTGTGCTGGATACTGATGCCTTCTGCGAGGTAAGAATGATATGCTCAGGAATTCTTTGTCCGAATATGCCAATATTTGTCCAGGCTGGCGCAGCATCTTTCGGATAATCTATCCAATAGTCTGGATTGTTCCATTGCCTGAAAGATTCCAACGGTACTGACGATACCGCATACAAAGTCATTGAGATCAAAAACACCAGTATACTTATGCCAGCTATTCCGGTTTTGGAATGCCTAAACTCTCGAAGAAGAGTTGATCGTGTGGATAAAACTTCGCTTGTCATCCTACTTTTACCCTGGGATCTAGGTACGCATAAATGATATCCGTAGCAAAAATGGTAATAACGAAAATTAACGTAAAAACGTAAGTAATCCCGATTATCAGTGGAACGTCCATTACAGATATCGCATCATAGTATAATTTACCCATTCCTGGCCAATCAAATACGGCTTCAATTATTATTGCCCCTCCGAAGGATGATGCCAAACTTAGCGCAATTGCTGTTATTATTGGAGGAGCTGCGTTCCTCAGGGCATGGGAATAAACTATCCTTTTCTTAGGAAGCCCCATGGCCGTTTTAGCTAAAATATAATCTTCACGTAAAATTCCTACCAAGAAATATCTTACGATGTAAGACCAAGCGCTAAAACTTACTAAGATTATAGTAATAAGGGGGAGAATCATATGATACAGCAAGTCCAGTATATAGTAGGGATCAGAGGGAGGGATTAACGGCGTAGACCGCGCTGGAAAAATATGATAGATAAATGCAAATACAAAGATCATAAGCATTCCAACCCACCATGACGGAAAACTGCTGCTTGACACCGCAAGAAATGAATTCATTCTATCCCAGATCGAGCCTGACTTGTCGGCTAAAAATCCACCCACATAAAGACCAAGTAACGATACAATTATAGTTGAAGATGTAAAAAGCAATACTGTTCGTGGTAACTTTTCAAGGATTATGTCCCTGACATTGGAGGAGCCAGAATCGCTGCTGAAAAAATGTGATTTTCCTAAATCTAGAACTGCTAGTTTGAGCAGAGTATTGACAAAGCGCGTTGGGGAATACCAGGGTTCATTCAAGCCAAGGGTTTTGACATGAAGCTGGATTTGGGTATCGATATATTTTTGACGTTCATCCAAACTTTGGAACTTGAATTTTCCCGCGTTTATACTATTCACCTCGTCGTACCTGACTGCATCAGTCAATATCTTGTCCGTTGTAGAGCCAAGAAGAGCCAGGGTAAGCACAAGCGTCGAAAAGACAACGATCAGCATATTTGCAGATCGTTTGATCAAGAAATAATGAAATCGTGTCATGTATTATATCGTAAAATACAAGAATCTCTCCATTAATAGTCTCTGTGCTAATGTCCGATTAATCGACATATTTTCGATTAATCGGTCGGCGATCAAGCGAACAAATTTTTGAGCCATGCGAAGCGTCAAGCGTCACAAGCGAACTTTAGTGTCTGCCAGCAGCTCCCCTCGGTATTCCTAAAAGAGTACTAGCATGGATGTCAGGCCTAAATGCCTCCTTACTGTTTGCAAATACTTTAAAGGTGTTTGGGCCGACGGAGAGTTTTGAGGTGTCGTTTTGTCTTAATATGATATTATATGTTCCCAAGCTACTGCTACCATTTGCTACAGGCTGTGCGACTCCTTGAAGAACGACTTTATCGTCTTTATTTGAAATGAAATAATTGACCAGAGCATTGTTGCTCGGCGTTCCCCCAATATTCACAGCGACGTGGATTATTGAGGGTTGTCCTACTAATAGAAATGGTGGCGCATTCACATTTTGGATGTTTGCAAGCTTTGGACTTTCAAACGAAGACCAGTATCCTTGGGGAAAGGGATATGATGGATCTCTAAATGCCTTTATGATAATTATTCCACCTGCAGGATTATAGCTATCCAGATAAAATGCGCCGTTGCCAATGACAGCATTGTTGTGATCCGTAATCCACTTCATACTAGCATCATACCTCTTCATCGCATCAGATACAGTAACATTTCCTTTGAGCGCCGCCGGCACATAACCTTCTTGCTTCATTTTTTGGAGTTCTGTTTTTATCATTTGAGCGTGAGCTGGAATGAGCAGCGAGAGCCAGTCGACATTATTGGCAGTCGCTTCACCTCTTGAATAAGCAAGCTTACCTGAAATTACAAGTCTTTCCGTTGCAGCAGTTATTTCCCATGGTTCAGCGGGCCAAATTGCTGCTGCGTCGGCAATTTCCTTTTTGTCATAGTGCCACTGGTCAATATAAGACTCTACTTTATCGTTTCCGACGAATCGTAACCCTTTTACAAGTGGAATTGCCACCTGTGCTTGAGATCTGAATTCTGGATCAAACGTGAGATCGCCTTTTCCTGTATTCGTCCCCCATTGGAAAAGGAAGTATTGCGTGAAGAGAAAATCCGATTTATCCATGGGAATACCGTTATGCCAGTTCGAATAGAGAATTTTGTAAGTAACCTTACTCGTCGAGGTGCCGTTTTCACCTACAAACCTCCAATGCTGTGAAAAGGGATCCCAAAGCTGAGCATCAGGTGCAACCTTAAGCTTGCCTGTTGGACCATTTGTTGAGATTTCTGTCCATTGCTCTCGCATTGGAATCACTTCGCCGGTATAGGGATTTCTAAATGTAGGTCCGTCAGATATCGCCGAATATATCTCGGTGCAATAC
>CAKOFP010000048.1 GCA_933226995.1 Candidatus Nitrosopolaris rasttigaisensis
AACTCAATAGAAGGATTCTTTTCACTGGATTGGTAATAGCAATAATCTTATCAGATTCTATCATTTTCCTTGCCTCCGATAAGAGCAGAGATTTTTATTCCAATTGGATAATAAATATTAATTCTGCAATAGCAGCAGCCTTAGCTATTTTCATAGTATTCAGACAGAAATTTCATACCCTGCACGGTAAAGCGCATGCAGCCCTTGCTATAGGTCTGTCTCTTTGGCTTTGTGCAGAGATTATCTGGGCCATGTATGAAATCGTATGGAAGATAGTGGCGCCTGTTCCGTCTGTTGCGGATTATTTGTGGTTGTCAGCTTATGGATTTTTGGCTTATTATTTATTTGCCACTTACAAGGAATTTAATAAGAAATTCAGATTTAGCAAAAAAGTTCTTATTGCAAGTATCATAGGCGGTGTAATATTTGTCAGCTATATAATTGAGCTTACTACAAGCCTATCCGTTCTATCTACCCCTAGAAGTGTTGCCATGTTTATTGTTATGATTGCCTATCCTACTTTGGATGCAATATTAATGGTTCCTGCAATCGTAATCCTACTGGATATTCGAAAGGAACCTTTGTGGTTCACCCCATGGATATGCGAATCTTTAGGTCTTCTATTAATCGTCTTATCAGATAGTTGGTTTGCTTTAGTTGTTCTCACATCATTGACAGAACAATTTTGGTTATCTTCACTTTTTTTTGCTGCCCATCTTCTAGTTATGGCTGCAGGACTGGTGTGGTATATCAAATACTTGACTTTACACCACTACGAACTGCAGCCTCAGCATCAGCATAAAATAACAAATTCGAATAGTAGATTGCACAATAGTCATTCAAATATGATAGTTCCTCCTCCTGCCGTTTCTGAAAAAAGAAAAAACAGAATACCGATTGGAACAATTACTTGTATGGTTATTATATTATTTGCGGGTTTTGTGGTCTATTCCCTCTATCCAATAATCTTCTCATTTGGCAATGCTAATATTGAGATAATACCTGCACCTGCAAGCTCAAAACATATTGTAACACTAGGTGCTTTACTTTCACTGAGTGGCGCTTCTGCTTCTCTAGGCGAGTCAGAAGAAGCAGGTCTAAAAGTAGCCCTCAGAGATGTAAATGAATCTTTCAAGAAAACTAATACTACTCTTGGAGTTGGACTTATTATTGAAGACACTCACACAAACCCTACGTTCGGTATTAAAGAGCTCAAAGACTTGGCGTCAAAGGGAATAAGAATGGTTATCGGTCCTTCTACAAGTGCAGAACTAGAAGCAATGAAAGATTATGCTAATAATAATGGGATTATTCTTTTAAGTCCGTCTAGTACTGCACCCCTTCTTGCCACACCAGGAGACAACATATTTCGACTGGTACCTGATGATACTCATCAAGCCGAAGCAATAGCCACGCAGATGCGGAAAGATGGTATAAGAGTGGTCATACCTATGTGGAGAGCAGACGTTTATGGAGATCGTCTAGTCAAATCAACGAAAGGAGATTTTCAGATGTTAGGTGGGACGTTTGTTGATGGCGTTGGATATGCTCCACCTGTGGGTCATTTCTCTGCAAGCCTTGATAGAATAAATCTTGTGTTGTGGGATCAGCAGTTGAAATCTTTAGACTCTAAGGTTACTCAAGCAATATCGAGATACGGAACTGAAAAAGTCGGAGTATATATTGTAGCCTTTGACGAAGTAGTTCCAATTTTCATTCAAGCACAAGATCTTCCAAGTCTCTCGAAAGTAAGATGGTATGGCAGCGATGGCTCTGTTCTAAATAGCGGCCTGATAAGAAATGTTGAGGCAGCTAACTTTGCCGCAAAGACAAGTTTCCTTAATCCCATCTACGCAGTAAGAGTTAGCCACAATAATAAGAGTAGCTTGGTTGAATCTGAAATTCAAAATATGATAGGGAGAATTCCTAGGTCTTATGCTAGCGTAGCATATGATTCTTTATGGATAGCAGCCCTAACAGAAAATGAGTCTCGAGCAACGAATGATATCAACACTTTGACAAAAACTTTAGTACAAGTGGCTAATTCGTACACGGGAATCACAGGCAATACAACCTTAAACGAAGCAGGGGATAGAAAATATGCAAGTTATGACTTTTGGAGAGTAAGAGATAATAATAGCGTATTTAACTGGGAGCCTGTTAATAGGTACTACCAAGTGAATGTGACCAATAATTATGAAATTGTACAGGAGGCCACACCTACCAATCACTGAATGATGGTTTTGATGATTTCTCCACTGTTTGTATTAGATTTTGCAAAAATTTTACGTATTACATATAGCAGCATTTGCTACGAGTAACAATATCAAAAAGATATCGGTATCAATACATTCCATGTTCTTTATTGTTGAGCTAGAATCAGACAGTTACAAACGATTTTGTGAAATTACAAAGCAGCTACTTTCACACCATAATGTCAGAAGAGCAGTTGCTAGTACTATAGATAACACGGTATTGAACAAATCTCAAGATTCAGCAAAGTTAAGCCAAATACGGTAGATAGAAGGTCATGAAGCGGGCATGAGGGGTTGCTCATGAAAGAAGTCTCCTCAGGTGTAAGTCCTAATTATTTCTCTTGCTTCTGGCTGGGGAAAGATCTCGTTTAACTTTCTAGGTATCTTGTCTTCGAAGACGACATCGGGGTACCATTTCGAGCCGAAGGCAACCAATTGCATCAAGATAAGCAGCGTGTCTTTACCCTTCCCAGTAAGCCTCCACAGCACGGACGCAACCTACCATTTAGTAGTAAAGTGATCCTATTCAATAACGAACTTTCATGACTGGTCGTAAGAAGTGGCTTCACTGTCTTAACTGCTTGACTTGTTTGTACTATATTTTTACATATTCCTTCGTAAATGTGTTGTTCGATAGGTAGGTACATTACGTTTTCTGCCATAAGCAGAATGCCCGTATTAATAAGTAAACAATGAAATGATACGGATACATACATACCTACTGTATCTCTGCATTTATTCTTTTTACCAAATCATCCATATCAACTGGTTTTCGGATGAAGCATCCGATATCATCAGTGGTAGAGGCAGCGGGAAATACAGCTCTCAGAGCTTGATAATTCATCTCAAATGCGGTGATAAAACAAACCTTAACTTTGTTGTCTATTTTTCTAACTTCTTCGTATAAGCTGAATCCATCCATTTGTGACATCACGATGTCTATAATTAGCAGATCATGCGAACCTGCCTTGAAGTTCTTCAAAGCTAATATAGGATCGTTAGCTGTCTCAACCTGTTCGAATCCCTTATCCGTTAAAGCTTTTCTAAAGGCTAAAGTAATATCGGGTTCATCGTCTATGATTAGAATTCTCGTTCTCCAGTGATGTTGCCTCCTATATTCTTCCTCTTTAGTTGCAGCTTTGTTTTCTTCTGCTCCTTGTTTTCTTATCAACATTCCAGAGAAGCCTCCAGATCCTGGAACGGCAAGCATATGTTCCTCTTCTGGTCTAATTGGAATTGACCAAATAGTTTTCACTGGAATTACTTCAAAAAATACGATGACCAACGTGATTGTTACTACTAGGCTAACTATTCGTATATCATAATTCGCACCTAGATTTGCACGATTCGTGGTATGTTTTTCTGCTCAATACTTACCTATAAAGAGTCCTTCTAGAGAGTATGATAAATCAGTATATTTGTTCTGAACCCTACTTCCATGTTCCTGTAGACATAAACTACCATCCTACCACACTGACCATAATATGTTCCAGTCGCGTACTGACGCTCTAATTAAAAATTCCCCACCAATTGGTATCATTAGTCATGTCAGTTAGAATACCGCAATCGCAAGATGCTTTGTAAATGAGAAAGGTATCGTTGCCACGGATGTAAGTTTGGTATCGTAGGTATTGCTGATATTATGTCACTTTGTTGACTATCGTCTAGGCGATCCAATCTTAATTCATTCAAATTCAAGTGCCTTGGAATCTGAGAGGATTTAGATACTGCGATTGGAAACGAATTAGGGGGGATAGTGACTATTTTCGCAGTAAACCCGCAACATGAAAGTTCTTGCGTAGGAGTTGTGGTACCAACTATTGTATCATGAAGTAACGTAGCCACCGTATTTGCAGTAGCGGCTGCAGCTGCCACTCCAACATTTGTTTTCATGTCTCTTTCAATTCTTTCGTCGTTATCTTATACAACTAGTGTTACAAAACAAGTACTGGCTGCAGTAACGACTAAACTAACAAACCGGAATGGTCTTTTCCTTCTAATTTATTGCTTATTTTTTTATGGCCCTATCAATAAAGTAATCTCTCCAAAAATCATATACTGTTCTAAGATATGGATTAAATTCTGCATATGGAGATACTATTTCGGTTAATATGATATGACGTTTGTATTCCGCATTCGACTTGTACGGATCCTGTGCCTTTAAATGGATGAATATAGTAATATTGTGAGATCATATTTGACAATATCGACTGCAGATGTCAGTAAAACTGAGAGAATTGAGGTTTTACATAACAGAGAAATTATAACTAGAAGATATTTACAAATCTTTTATAATGCAACGAACAGATGGGATTATTTTGCAGATATTAAATCGATATCAATAGTTCCTTTCGCAATTGATTCTATTGCGAAGGCTGCATCTGATGCTAAAGGTCGGGGCGTAAAATTAAGATTTGTTACTGAAATTACAAAAGATAACATATATCGCTGTAAGCAGGCGATGAAGATTGCTTCGCTCAGACATTTAGACGGAGTAAGAGGAAATTTTGGAGTAAGTGACACAGAGTATATTGCTACGACTATCGCATCTCTGATTGAATCGAACTTAACAACTATACCGCATGCTATTTACAGCAATGTCAAAGAGGACATACAACAGCAGCAATATGTATTTGAAATCCTGTGGAATAAGGCAATCCCGGCAGAACAAAAAATAAAAGAAATTGAAGAAGGCTACGTCATAGAAAAGACAGAAGTATTGTATGGATCTGAGAATGTGATAGGTGCAGAATTGCTTTTTTTCGCTGAAGCAAAGAGCAGAATCGATACTTGCATGGATTATACGCGACCACCATTAGCAGTTGAAATTGAACCAATAAGAAAGTCATTTATTGAGGCTAAAAGTAAAGCTGTACAATTACGATATCTTACTGAAATTACAAATGACAATCTATCTTCTTGCAAAGAGATGATGAAAATAGTTGATGAACTTCGTCATCTGGATGGTATAAAAGGTAATTTTATGATAAGTGAAAGAGAATATCTCGCTCCTACAGGATCACATGATAAAACACAGTCTGCCACTATAATTATTTTCAGTAATGTCAAGGAACTTGTAGAACATCAGCAATATGTCTTTGATACTTTTTGGAATAGGGCAATACCAGCTGAATTGAGAATTAGAGAAATTGAAGAAGGAGCTGAGCGGACTAACATCGAAGTTATCCCAAATTCAGATAGAGCACGAAAGATATACTTGAATCTTGTAAAGAATGCTGAAAGTGAGATAATGCTTATGTTTCCGACTACCAATGCTTTCATTCGTCAAGAAAAAATGGGAGCAATAGAATTATGCAAAGAGTCGATTAAAGAGCTAGACATAAAAGTTAGAATATTGATGCCTACACATAAATCAACTGAGCAAATGGTACAAAATCTACGAGAACAGCAGAGCAATATTGATGTTAGATACATCGAACAAACGTCTGGTACTCAAGCCACAATTTTAGTAATAGACCGAAAAGCATCGTTAGTGATGGAGATAAAAGATGATTTAAAAACAACTTTCGATGACGCAATAGGGTTATCAACATATTCTAATAGCAAAGCTGGAGTTTTGTCTTATATTTCAATATTTGAGAATTTATGGAAACAAACTGAGTTATATGAAGACATAAAAAAAGCACATGAACAATTAAAAAATCATGATAGAATGCAGAAGGAGTTTATCAATATAGCAGCACACGAGTTAAGAACGCCTATTCAGCCTATACTTGGTTTATCAGAACTCCTCATTTCTAAAACAGGGAATATTCAACAGTACAAGGAATCACTGGATACTATTTCTCGAAATGCAAAAAGATTGAGTCGGCTTACAGACGATATATTAGATGCTACAAAAATCGAAAGTAAGTCACTACTATTGAAGAAAGAACGATTCAATCTAAATGATGTAATACTAAATGCTCTCGATGATATTATTTTGAGCAGAGACTTTAATGGCGAAAATGTACGTTTATTATACCACCCGCAAGATATTTTATTAGAAGCAGACAAAGGAAGAATAACTCAAGTTATTTCTAATTTACTAACTAATGCTGTTAAATTTACTGAGAAAGGGACTATTAATATTACGACAAAAATAGACGAAGATAGGGATCTGATTGTTATTGGTGTAAAGGATACTGGTACTGGTATAGATCCTGAAATATTGCCCAAACTATTTTCAAAATTTGCTGCAAAATCTTTTTCAGGTACAGGGTTAGGATTATTTATTTCTAAGAGTATCGTAGAAGCTCACGGCGGCGAGATTTGGGCTGAGAACAATGCTGGTGGCGAAGGAACTACACTTACGTTTAACTTGCCGATAGCCAATTGATGCTGCCTTATCTTTGTCACGAGTTTAGCCTACACATTTATCTGATGAATGTACGTAATACATGGATGGCGTACGGTGTTCTGAGACAATATCAAGTTATCCGAAGTAACATCCAAAAACGAAAGAGATAGTCCACCAACCGAATCTGAGTTTCAAACTCGAATATATGGAACGGAAGCGTAGGTAGACTCCACATATCCACAGTTTTTACATGGGATCTCTTGGATGGCAAAGGAACCCGGAGTAAAGCTTCAAACAGAGCATTCTGGTGAGACACTCAATATCCCATGGAAAGAGACAATCCACAAACGTGAGAAGACAGCTGATAATTAGATATAGGAGATATTGAACAAGAAGGAAATTAATTTGTCTAAATAAGAAAAGATCGTGATCATCCTGTTGGTGAACTCCAATTCAAATCTGATCAGGTCTATCTTTTATGCAATCCTGCTAGCCATTAGTAATACACGGTCATTGTGTTAAAATTCGAAAATAATAATAATATGTACAGTAAGATTACATTGTATGAAGATTTCGGTATGCAAGGTTCGATACTACAAGAAGTTTGTGATAAAGTAATAGAACTTGACAACTCTATCAGGTTTGTTGGTTTCGCCAACAACGCGGGAAGGATAATCGCACATAAATATAGAAAGGGACTGGATCCGTTGTTGAGATCCAACGAATCAGAACTATCTTTTATAGACTCTGCATTGAGGATGAGGACTAGAAGAGATATGGAACCCAAACTTGGGAGAGCAATATACTCTATTACATTATATGAAAAAGTAAAACGAGCAACAATATCGTTCGATAATGAAGATTATCCAATTCTAATGATCTCATTTGATAATAGCAACAAAAGAAGTGATCATGAATCATTAATTTTGGATAGAATATTGCCACTAGTTTCCCATCACTTTACCAGGACCTGAAATGTTCTGTCTGTAACAGATAAGGCTTTGACTGGCTGATGTCATCGTAGCATAAAGTGCAGTATTGCTTGTTTTACATTCTCGGCAATTTGTTGGTAGTCTCACTCTAGTTTGACTGGCAATCGTTCCTGTATTATGGATGCTATTCGTATAAACAACTATTAAATTTTCTAAATCAGGATGTCTAGTTTTTAGCTCTTCCAGTCAAGGCTGAAGCAGCGAATTAGCCGGCTATAAGAAACAAGTGGATGTCAGTCAAGCCTTATATGCGTGGCCGCATGACAGGGCGTAAAAGCTATGTCACTACATTGGAATTGGAGAAACCTCTTGAGGGGGCATGTATCTGTAATGTAGTAGAGTCAATAAACAAGCAGTTTATCGTCGATGATTATGTCTTAGGAATGAATGGGTGGAGAGAATATTGGATATGAGATGATCGGTTTTGCAAATACCAAATCGGAGTGAAAAACCAGTTACATCATAGTAAGCAAGGATCTAATAC
>CAKOFP010000049.1 GCA_933226995.1 Candidatus Nitrosopolaris rasttigaisensis
AATTAATAGATCATACCTGCTACTTTTGAAATTCTGCAGCGCCAAAGTAGGATCAACAAACGTATCAACTTTGAATCCATTACCTTCTAAAACTACCTTTAGTGTCAAACAAAACGTCTGGTTCATCATCTACTATCAAAATTTTTTTCTTATTGTTTTTTTCTTTATCGGTTGTCACATTTCATGCTGATTTGTTGGATTAATGTTATGATTATTGCCATAAAAGATACGCGATACATTCGACGAAAATACTACAAAAAAGCGCTTTGTCTGCATTAGATAAGTTACAATCACTTTGAAATCAAAGTATGACGATCCTTTTTATTTCAAATGATTTATTCATAAGAGATACATTCATTTCCAACGAAATACTTAGCCACACCACAGACCAAGAATTGGTCAAGATTCGACACACGCATGAAAGCTGAGCACACAACTCCACAGTTTAAAGAGTCAAACACTATATCAAACATCCTAAAAACCAGACATAAATATCGATAACAAATTATATTTATATGTCGACGACACTATATTCGTCTTAATTCTAAACGATTCACAATGACCAAAGCCAGAGAATTATCTTTGATTGCGGTAATTGTTATCCTTGTAGCTGTTATTGCCATTCAATCTATCACCAATAGCCGAATACCGTCTCTCATAGGACAGCAACCACAACAGCTACTACTGCCCTTTCTCTCTTCAATAATAAATGGAGCAAAGCAGCTGCAAAAACAAATAACAGGACAAAATAATAATAATGCTGATTGTGCAGGTGCAGCTATTACTGCTACTTCCTTAACTAAGCCATCAAGCTCCCATAACTCCTCTCAAATATTATCTCTAACAGGTATATTCAAACAAGTAGAAAATTCTGTAGTTCAGATCACAAGCACAGTATCAAATCCTAACATACAGATAATCATAAATGGTAACCCTACAGAAGGACAATCTACTAGATTGGGATCTGGATATATATACGATAAGCTAGGTTATGTCATTACTAATAATCATGTAGTTGGAAACGCTAAAACAGTTGATGTAACATTTGTTGATGGAAATACATATGCAGCGAAGGTGATTGGTATTGATCCATTTAGTGATATTGCGCTAATTCAGATAACTGACAATTTCTCGACTGAAAATGTTTTACCACTTGTAATTGCCAATTCATCTAGTTTGCAAGTTGGACAACAAGTGATAGCGATCGGTAATCCATTTGGACTTAGTGATACGATGACAACCGGTATCGTCAGTCAAATGGGACGTTTGTTGCCAGATCCAGACACAGGATTCTCTATACCCAATGGAATTCAGACTGATGCTGCGATTAATCCGGGTAATTCTGGCGGTCCCTTGCTGAATATGCATGGACAAGTAGTAGGAATGAATACTGCAATTAGCTCTTCTACAGGTGAGTTTTCCGGTATTGGATTTGCAATTCCATCAAACACCATCATCCGTGAAGTACCAGCATTAATTGAAAATGGATGCTACAGTCATGCTTGGCTTGGAATATCTGGAGGTAGCGTAACCCCGGGCTTGGCACAGACGTTAGGTCTATCAAGGAACTACAAGGGAGTAGTAGTCGGTTCAATTCAAGCTGGTAGTCCTGCAGACAAAGCAGGTCTACAAGCAGTAACACAAGACGAATTTTCTAATACGCAACATGTCGGCGACATTATAACAGGAATTGATGGACATAGTTTGAGGAGTATAGATGATCTCATCAGTTACATTGATGTGCATAAATCTGTTGGAGACAAAGTAGTGCTCACTGTGAACAGGCATCACCAAATAATGAATATGAATGTGGTATTGCAAACACGACCGCCATCAATGGAGAATGCTACGTCGTAGGGGTCTATTCTTCCATAATAAAATTCCGTGCAATTCCTCAAGCATCTACAACATCTTTGATAGCAGTCGAGGAAATGCCTCGGAATATCACAAACACTTGCTTCGTTTGACCTTACCAACAAAGAATATAAGACTATGGCTGTTAACCACTTAAATAATTATCAGTCAACCATTCAAGTCTCCAGTTACATCTATGGCCCATCACAATGAACTTCAGAAACTATATGACACATTCCTGTTTATGATGTCTATAGATATGACTCTATGAATATGGACAACCAACCTAATCATTCGGATAGCCATAATTATTTACTAATGGAGCGGCTACTCTTGAGATTGGTCAAAAAGTGGGCTGCAGGGGACGACATGGAAGATGCCCTTATTGCTGCAAAAAACTGCAATATGAAAGGACAAAAAGCAATTTTGAATTACTTTGGGGAAGATCTTACCGAAGAAGAAAGGATAAATCGAACTATCAAAGAATATTCTAATCTATTAGAAAGACTGTATTTGAGTCAAATTGAAGGATGCATATCTGTAAAGCCGTCACAACTTGGGTTATCCGTTAGCTATGAATTATGTTTGAAGAACTTGAGAGCTCTTACCAAAAGAGCAATAGAGTTTGGCAGATTCATTTGGATTGATATGGAGTCTTCCAAATATACTGACGACACATTAATGATGTACCTTGAACTAATTGGTCATCACCATGATATAGGTGTGGTTCTCCAATCTGCACTTAGACGTAGTGCAAGTGATCTTTTACATTTGATTGAAGTGGGTGGCAAAGTAAGATTAGTCAAAGGAGCATATCACGAAAATGAGCAAATTGCATTTGCATCTCATGACGAGGTTAATGCGAATTACATTAAATTATTGGAAATACTATTTAACCGTAATTATAAGGTTGAGAAAAGACTACTTAACAAAGAATCTGAGGATCTTAAGTTTGCTGTTGCAACTCATGATTCCAAGTTAATTGAGCATACGATTGGATTATGGAAAACGTCCAAAATTGGTATAAAAAATTTCGAATTTGAATTTCTAAAGGGTATTCGGGATGAGTTGAAGAGGGATTTAGTTGAAGAGGGATTTAGAGTTGCAGAGTATATACCTTATGGTGATGAATGGCTTCCATATTCTGTTAGGAGATTAAGAGAAACAAAAAGAAACATATTCTTATTGGCGCGCTCTTTAGTTCAATCATGAATACCCGATGACACTGATTGAGTCCTACTCAACGTCCCACTAATCATCATATGCCGGTGAACTGTACCTTCATGTCTAATGTGCCCGAATTCCATATGGTAGCTAACCCCAATACATACCTACTACCATGAAGCTAACCTAATTATATTCGGTATTAGTAATTGACCCAATCTTCTTGTTAGCTCCGACTCTGATGTTGCTAGAAAAAGTTGGGAGTTGAATTGACAAAGCCATAAA
>CAKOFP010000050.1 GCA_933226995.1 Candidatus Nitrosopolaris rasttigaisensis
GTGTCGATTTTGATCTTCTGATTTAGATTTAAAGATACGACCAGACCACGCTGCTAAGATCGTTTGGCCGGTGCCATTGCTGTCCTAGTTGTCCTTACTGTCCTTATGCCCTTTGATATGCCAAGTCCAAGTATACCTAGCCCCAATATGACTACGAGGATGGGTCCCCACGGGATGGCTCCCGAATGCCCAGTAGCTATGTGCTGATGTATCATGAAGTTAGTCAGCGGATGTATCATGAAGATGATACCACTTGCAGCTAGCAGTCCTGCCCCAAGAAATGACCTCTGCTTCCATGATATGACGAATGCGCCTGTCGACAGCGCAATGACGCTTATGGCAAACACAGCCACAAACGATTCGAGTGTTAGCCCTGTCTGCGCCACTAGTGCGGCAAACCATGACTGCATCAATAGCACGCTGCCTGCAAAAAAGAGTAGAGCCACTACGAGTGTTGCTGCGGCCAACCCTATTGACAAGCGTCTTTGTAGTTTCATACTGATATTCACTTGATTAGTCATTATCTTACTCATTTAGATAGTAAAAAACTAATATATTTATATATTTCTATCTTGATTGTTAACCATGAAGAGGGAAGAAATCATTGAAGCTATCAGCCAGAAGTTTAGAGAAATGTCAACTGAAACAATAATGTTCCACCAAGCTGTAGCAGATGTACTTGGCTTGCATATTACTGACCATAAATCCTATGACCTTATCTCTCGTTTTGGAGCTATGCCAGCTGGCAGGCTTGGTGAACTGACTGGCTTGACTACTGGTGCAGTAACAGGAATTATTGACCGCTTAGAAGAAGCTGGCTATGTAAGAAGGACGGATGATCCAAAGGATAGGCGTCGAACCATTGTCGAACCTATCAGAAACAAGAAATTGGAAAGGAAAATTGAAGCGATCTTTATCCCTCTTCATGAAAGAATACACAAGATTCTGTCTTCCTACTCTGACAGTGAATTGGCTTTCCTACTTGACGCAACGACAGAACACGTAGATCAGACACGTGAAGAATCAAAAAGATTGCGGAGTGTAAAGAGACATACCTCTATGAAGTAACTTGGAAAGATAAGCTGGATGCTTCTTCAACACACTTAAGAAATCAGTTTAATTGGATTTTGCAGGATAGGAGAAGGTACACACCTTGGTTCAGTATATCATATCCCTCTGCACTGAGCGATGAGTACCATTGTTGATATTATTTTACCTATTACTCCTTTTCCTACTTGACGGAAACCATCTTTTGAGAGTAAGCGAGCTCATAGTGACGGAGACTGAACTTGCTGCCATGGCTATACCTGCAAATGCAGGATAAAGAAGACCTGTTGCTGCTACTGGAATTAGTATCACATTGTACAGAAACGCATAGATTAAATTTTGTTTTATTTTAGAAACCGTCTTTCTTGCAATTTCGATGGCTGTGACTACATCATAAATATCGTCTCTAACTAACACTACTTTTCCTGCTTCAATTGCTACATCAGTTCCAGATCCGATTGCTATTCCAACATCTGCAGCAGTTAGAGCTGGTGCATCATTTATTCCATCGCCAATCATTGCAACACCTTTATGCTGCCTTTGATGTTCATATCGTTGTTTTTGTTCATTTTGAATACTTGTTACAACATCAACTTTTCCTGATGGAAGGACATTTGCGTACACTCGTTCTATTCCTACCGACCGTGCAATCTCTTTAGCTGTATTCTCATTATCTCCTGTAAGCATAATGGGTTGTATGCCAAGTGTTTTTAAAGCAGAAATTGCTTCTTTAGCACCAGGCTTGGGAGTATCAAGCAATCCTATGATTCCAATGACACTGTTATTAACTGATACAAGTACAGTAGTTTTTCCTTCTCGCTGCAGTTTTTCAACTAGTTGGATCGAAGAAGAAAGGTCTATGTTTTGGTCTTGAATAAAGCCCTGGTTACCAATTTTAATTGTCACACCATTGTAAACTGCCGTAATACCACGTCCTGGTATCGCTTCAAACTCTTCTACATTGATATCATTTATCTGTTGTATTCCATTACTCTGCGTATAACTAACAATCGCTTTTGCAAGCGGATGTTCAGAGCCTTTCTCCGCAATTGCAGCTAGAGTAAGTAATGCTGTATTGTTTTGTTCATAATTAGCATTATTATTCTTGATGATAGCATTTCGTTGGTGCAGGTTACTAGAAGAAGCAACACCAGACAGAGACGCAATGGTTTCTATTTCTTTGAGCTGTATAACATTTGTAACTTGTGGTGTTCCTTCAGTTAATGTACCAGTCTTGTCAAATATTGCGACTGAAATTTTATTTAACATCTCCATCGCATCTCCACTTTTGAATAACACACCATATGAGGCTCCTTTGCCCATCCCAACCATAATTGCAGTGGGCGTAGCTAGTCCCAGTGCACATGGACATGCTACTACTAATATTGCAACAGCAGGAATGATAGCCATTGCGGTAGCTCCTGCTGCTACTACTAAATACCACGCAAGAAACACACAGAAGGCAGCAACCATTACAGCATATGCAAAATATCCTGCTACTTTATCTACCAATCTTTGTATTGCAGGTTTTCTACCCATTGCTTCTTCTACAAGCTTGACTACTTGAGACAAAAATGAGTCTGAACCTACTTTTGTGGCTTTGACCAAAATCATGCCCTCTTTGTTCACTGTTCCTCCGATTACATTGTCTCCTACTTGTTTTGAAACA